>CALMDI010000193.1 GCA_937864975.1 uncultured Chloroflexota bacterium
GTCGGTGTCGCTCGCCGTCGCTTCGAGGGTGACGGTGTCGCGGACGGCGGTATTCGCGGCCGGTGTGGTGAACGAGACGAGCGGAGGCCGGTTGACCACCACGCCGTTCTCGACGATGACCTCGACCGATTGGGTTCCAATCTTGCCGCCGCTGTCCTTCGCCGTCGTGGTGATCGTGATCCTGGCGCTGCTCGGCCCGGCCATCGGCAACATCTTCTCCAACATCGTCAACACACTCTAATCCATCTCATTCATCTCCAGGTTCTTTTTGAGAGACCCCGCCTTGTCGGGGTCTTTCGTATTTTGCACAAACTCGTTCGCGTGCCTGCTTGTTACGCTTGACAAACAAATTCGTCGCCCGTATAATCCCGCCCGATCTTATGGAAGGGGATGGCGTCGCCGGTTGAGCCGGTCAGCACGCAGCGTTTGATCAATTTTGATATCACAACATTGCGAACAGCTCGGCAACGAAACCAGCGACGACTGGCGTTAGCCGGGCTTTTATTTGCCCCAAACCCAACCTCAAGATCAAAAATTTAAGCCCTTGGGGGAACAACATGCAGAGTGATCGTATTTTGGAAGCCGCAGGCGGCGAGCTGGATTTCGCCGCGCTGCTGGAAGCCTCGTTCGCCGAGGAAAATGCCGAGCGCGGCGATATCGTCACCGGCGCCATCCTGGCAGTCGACAATTACGGTTTGATTGTCGACATCGGGTTGAAGCGTGACGGCATCGTCTCGCGCAAGGATCTGGAGCGAATGGGGGTCGAGGCAAGTTCGTTTAACGTGGCGGACGAGATTGACGTCATGATCGTCCGCATGGAAGACGAAGAAGGCAACCTCGTGCTTTCGGTTGCCCAGGCGCAGCAGACCGAGGATTGGAAAAAGGCGGAGGAGATTCTCAACGTCGATGGCGTCTGGGAAGGGATTGTCACCGATGCCAACCGCGGCGGCTTGATCGTGCCGTTCGGTAACCTGCGCGGTTTCGTGCCCGCCAGCCACGTCCTCGACCTGCCCCGCGGCTTGAACGAGGACGACCGCAAGCTGCGTATGGGTCGTCTCGTCGGTCAGAAGATCAACCTGAAGGTGATCGAGGTCAATCGCAAGCGCCGCCGTCTGGTCTTCAGCCAGCGCGACGCGCAGCGCGACAACCGCGAGGCGCGCAAGGAAGTTCTGCTCGACCAGCTTCGCGAAGGCGAAACCCGCACGGGCGTCGTCAGCGGTCTGCGCGATTTCGGCGCGTTTGTCGATCTCGGCGGCGCGGATGGTCTCATCCACATCTCCGAACTGGCGTGGCACCGTGTCAACCACCCGCGCGAAGTGCTGAAGGTGGGCGATGAGGTTGACGTGTATATCCTGCGACTGGACGCGGAAGGCAAGCGCATCGGGCTGAGCCTGAAGCGCCTGCAAGCGAACCCGTGGACGCAGGTGGATGAGCTTTACCACGTGGGTCAGTTGGTCGAAGGCACGGTCTCGCGCGTGGCTCAGTTCGGCGCGTTCGTCAGCCTCGATCCCGGTATCGAAGCGCTGCTGCACACCAGCCAGATCAGCGATCCCGCGCCGGAAGACCCCACGCTGGTGCTGCGCGAAGGTCAGCAGTTGTTGATGCGTGTCATCAGCATCGAGTCCGACAAGCAGCGTCTCGGCTTGAGCTTGAAAGAAGTGTCGCAGGACGAGCGCGGGCGCTGGCAGGATCGCCAGACCGACGAGGAAACGCCGGTGCCTGCCGAAGTTGACGATAGCATTGAGCCAGAGCTTGCGGTAGAATTGAGCGACCCATCAGACGAAGCGTAATGCTGCCGGGACACCGGACGCGCATCGCGGTCTGTCACTTTCATCTGGAGAGGAGGTGAGTAGCGAGGTATGGCATCTGTCACGCTGAAGCCAAATGAGTCTCAGGAGTCGCTTCTGCGACGCTTTCGCAAGCGGGTAACCAACAGCGGCATTCTCAGCACCGTTCGTCGCAAACGTTGGCACATCTCGAAGAGCGAGCTACGCCGAATCGAAAAGAAGAAAGCCATCCGCCGGGCGCGTCGTCGCCAGCGTAAAGCGTTAACGCGCTAGACGCTGACCACGGGCGGTTTCAAAGCATAGTACCATGAACCGCTGCCCGCTCGTTGGGCAGCGGCTTGTTGTTTTACAACGAAAGCAATTTACTGGAGCAGTGAGCCAAGCGCAGGGCACGCTGAACGGCTAATTGCTAACAGCTAATCGCTATCCGCTATCAAAAGGACAAGTATGGCAAAAAACGATAAGATCGAAGTCGAGGGAACGGTTGTCGAAGCTCTACCCAACACGCAGTTCCTCGTCGAGCTGGACAACAAGCACCGGATTCTCGCCTACCTGTCGGGCAAAATGCGTAAGTATTACATCCGCATTCTGCTTGGCGACCGCGTGCGCGTCGAAATGAGCATCTACGACCCCGCTCGCGGGCGCATTACCTACCGCTACAAAGATGGTCAGCGCGGCGGTGAGGGCGAGTTGGGCGAACAGAGCCGCTAGACGCTCTTTGCCCGCGCCTCATCGCGCCGCCCCACCCGCGCAGGCACCCTCTCGCCACAATGTGAACGACGTCCACGACACCGGCATCAGCGGTCGTCGTGCCGCGGCATTTCAAGAAAGCGGCGAGCCGTGAGGGTTGAGCTTTGAGTTCAACCCCATCCTGAGCACCGCTGCCTCTGTCGGAGTTTGTGGATCTTTACTCAAAGCTCAATCCTCAACCCTCAAACCTGAACTATCCCCTTCGGCTTTGAAGCCGAAGCGCACGCTGTTGTCCAGCCAGCGCACCCAGGACGGTTGAAGAACGTAAAGTGTCGTCGCGGCAAGCTGCGGCTCGATTTCCAGTCTGATCTCGAACTTGCGCCGATAACGATCCAGCACCGCCTCTCGCCGCGCGGCGTCCTCGACCGGAGCGGCGTGCCCTTCCATCTGGATTCCGCGAATATCGCGCCAGTGCCAGATCGCCGCATAAATCGTCGCCGCGACCCTCGGCTGCGCGACGAGATTCACGCTGTGGCGGCTCGTCGGAGACGACAGCCAGTAGAGGTGGAGCGCGTCATCTGATACGAAAAAAACGGCGGCGCTTTCCGGCTCGCCCCGCGCGTTCACGGTTGCCAGCGCCAGCGTCGACTGTGCATCGAGAAAGGCGCGGATCGCGTCGAGATGCTCAGGGGTCAGTGGGACGCTCATCGTCGGGGCTGCTTTTCTGGCGGCTCATGCCCAGCCACGGGGTAAACAGGTCGTTGGGAATGCCCACGCGCGCCAGCGCCCGCCCAACCGTCGCGTCAATCACGTCGCTCAGCGTTTGCGGGCGTCCGTAAAAAGCGGGCACTGGCGGCATGATGACCGCGCCGTTTTCCGCCGCCTGCCCCATCAAGCGGATATGCCCGCGATGAAGCGGCGTCTCGCGCACCAGCAGCACGACCGGGCGACCCTCTTTCAACTGCACATCGGCGGCGCGGCTGAGCAGGTCGTCGGTGTAGCTGTTGGCAATCGCGGAGAGCGACTTGATGCTGCACGGCGCGACGATCATGCCGACGGTTTGAAATGAGCCGCTGGCAATACTCGCGCCGACGTTGCCGGACGAATGGACAACGTCTGCCAGCGCTTCCACGTTACGCACCGCGTAGTCGGTCTCTTCGAGGGTGCGGGCCGCG
>CALMDI010000194.1 GCA_937864975.1 uncultured Chloroflexota bacterium
TGTCACGGTAGTGCTGCTCGACGGCGAAGAAGTCACGCGCGATCTGGAGCACGTCGACAAGCCGCTGGAAACCGATCCCGGTCAGATGATGGATCGCGTCGCCGCGGGCATTGCCGCCGCCGAGCCGACGCCCGATCTTCAGCAGATGTGGACGGAACGTTTCCGCTGGCTGCTGGACGACTGGAAGTTCGTTCCCGCCGGGCGCATTCTCGCCGCCGCGGGTACTAATCAGGCGCTGACCTACTACAACTGTATGCCTCCTGAACAGGAAGTGCTCACTTCTGATGGATACAAACCGATTGGTGAAATCAACGTGGGTGAGCTTGTCGTTACACACCGTAATCGACTGCGCCCGGTTCGCACCAGGTTCGAGCGCGAGACGAACGAGCTTCTCTACATTATCAAGCCGAAGAAGCTGGGTTACGATGACCTGCGTGTTACAGGGGAACACAAGATATATGCCATTCGCTCGGCATGGGTGAATAAGCATCGGTCGCGGGATGGTCTTCGTCTGTCGCAGCAGCCTGCCTGGATTCCGGCAAAGGAGCTGCAACCCGGCGATTATCTGGCGGCAGCGCACAACTCTGAAGAATGCCCACCCGAACCCATCTTTCTGTCGGATTTCCTGCCCGATTATGAGGTTCAGAACGAGCGCATCTTCAAGCCAACCCGGCGCGTGTATCATGGCTATGTGGACGCCTGGGGCACGCGACACGCAATCCATAACCAGATCGTGCTCGATACGGATGTATGCTATCTCTTTGGACGCTGGCTTGGCGATGGCTGCGTCACACATCGCACCGGCACGAATATACCCTCCGGCATCAAGATCGTATTTGGGCTTGATGAGAAGGAAGAAGCCGACAATGTCGCCCGGATCATCGAAGAAAAGTTCGGCGTCGAGCCTTCACTGAAGCTGAGCAGTACGGGGCGTTGGTACGATCTGTGGGTGAATTCCCTGCCCATTGGAGAGTTCTTCAAGGCATTTCTCGGTGTGTACAGCTATGGCAAACGCATTCCAACCTCGTTGATGCATCTGCCTCGCGAGCTATCGCTGGCGCTTCTCAAAGGGCTGTTCTGCGCGGATGGCTATCTGTTGGGGCGCTATATTGGGATTCTGCTGGCTAACCGCACGCTGACCATGCAGATTCATCAACTGCTGCTGCGGCACGGTTATTTCTTCTCGATCCAGGAAAACACCCATCGCCTCGGTCGAGTGCCTGCCTATCGCCTGACCGGAACCGGTACGGACTGCGCCGATCTGTTCGAATATTTCTTCGGTGTCCAGGCGCCGGAGCGTTCGCACAACCTGCGCGCGCATCTCGATTACGAAGGGTTGAAGTGGATTCGAATTGAACAAATCAATACCGAAGCTTACTCCGGTGTCGTAATGGATCTTGAGGTCGAAGAAGACCATTCCTTCGTGTCTGCGGGTGTTGTCGTTTCAAACTGCTACGTGATCCCTTCCCCGAAGGACTCGCGCGGCGGCATTATCGAAACGCTGCACCGGATGACTGAGATCATGTCGCGCGGTGGCGGCGTGGGCATTAACGTATCCTCGCTGCGTCCACGCCACGCCTTCGTCAAGGGCGTCAACGGGCGGTCGAGCGGCGCGGTGTCGTGGGGCGCGCTTTACAGCTTCGTGACGGGCTTGATCGAGCAGGGCGGCAGCCGTCGCGGCGCGCTGATGCTGATTCTGAACGACTGGCATCCCGACGTTTTTGATTTCATTAACAGCAAGCGCACGGCGGGACAGATCACCAATGCCAACATCAGCGTCAATGTTTCCGACAAACTGATGGAAGCGATGAAGGCGGACGCCGACTGGGAACTGATGTTCCCTGACACGAGCGATCCCGCTTATGACGACCTGTGGGACGGCAATCTCGAGGCGTGGATTGCGGGCGGGCACAAGGTCGTTCCCTACCGCACGGTAAAAGCGCGCGACGTCTGGAACGCGATTATCGAGAGCGCGTGGGCAAGCGCGGAGCCGGGGGTGTGGTTTGGCGAGCGCTCGAACAAGATGAGCAATAGCTTCTACTTCAATCCGCTCATATGCACCAACCCATGCATTACCGGCGACACGCTCATTTACACCAGTGAAGGTCTAAAACGCGCGCGCGATCTTTTTGACGATGAGCGCAATGTCGACGTGACTATCGACGGGCGCTTCGGTCATGAAGGCGCAACGACTGCTGCATCGCGGGTCTTCCTGACCGGGCAAAAGCCGGTCTATCGCGTTCAAACACGCGAGGGTTATTACGTCCGCGCGACTGCCGATCATCGCATCATGACCACCCGTGGTTGGGTGGAAGTTCAGGATTTGGAGCCGGGTGACCAACTGCATATTCTCAACCGTAAAGGCGGCTTTGGCAGCGAAGGCACCCTTGAGTTAGGGCGCGTGCTTGGCTGGCTGGTGGGCGACGGCACAATCAAGTCCGATGGTGCTGTGCTTTCCTTCTTCGGCGAGGAAAAGAAGACGCTTGCGCCCCAATTCGCGCAGTACGTGAACACACTGGTTGCTCCGCTTACAAACGCAAAGCGCACCTACGAGGTCGGTGTAGCACACGTCGAAGCACGTGATGAAGCGCGCGTACAGTCCACACGGCTTCGTACCCTTGCTGAAGCTTATGGCTTGACGGATATAAAGCATCGCGTGCCCGAACGTGTTTTCAAGGGTTCCGAGGACTTACAGCGAGGTTTCCTGCAAGCCCTATTTACGGCGGATGGCAGCTTCCAGGATGGTCGCGAAAAGGGTGGAAGTGTCCGCCTTGCTGCCAATAGCCTTACGGTCTTAGAAGGCGTGCAGCAATTGCTGCTGAACTTTGGCATTGCCAGCCGCATCTATCGAGATCGTCGTCCGGCAGGTTACCGTTCGATGCCCGATTCGGCGCGCGAACCCAAACTCTATTGGTGCGAGGCACAACACGAACTTGCGATTAGTAAGCGAAACATGGCTGTCTTTGCCAATGAAATTGGCTTCCTCGTCGACTACAAACAGGAAAAGCTCGACGACTATGTATCGCGCGGCAAACGCGGACCCTATCAGGAGCACTTCGCTGCAACTGTTCAGTCGGTCACTGAAGACGGGATTGAATACGTCTACGACTTGACGGAACCACTCACGCATTCCTTCGTTGCTAACGGCATCGTCGTTCACAATTGCGGTGAGCAATCGCTCGGAAGCTGGTCGGTTTGTAACCTCGGCGCGATTAACCTCTCGCGCTTCTACGACGCGGCGCGTCACGACGTCGATTGGGAATCGCTCGACCGAACGACGCGCTACGCCACGCGCTTCCTCGACAACGTGATTGATTCGACGCCGTATTTCTACGACGAGAACGAAGCGCGCCAGTTGAGCGAGCGCCGCGTGGGCTTGAACAACATGGGGCTGGCGGAACTGATGATCCGCCTCGGCATTCGCTATGGCAGCGAGGAATCGGTCGGGTTTATCGACAAGCTCTACAGCTTCATGGCGCGCGCATCCTATGAAACCTCGGTCGAGCTGGCGCGTGAAAAGGGCGCGTTCCCGATGTTCGAGGGCGAGAAATTCGTCCAGAGCGGCTTTATGCAGTCGCTGCCCGCCGACCTGCGCGAAAATGTACGCCAGCACGGTATTCGCAACGTCACGCTGCTGACGCAGGCGCCCACCGGCACGACCGGCACGATGGTCAACACGTCCACGGGCATTGAGCCGTTCTTCTCGTGGGTGTACTACCGCAAGAGCCGCCTCGGCTTGCACGAGGAGCAGGTGCCGCTGGTTAAGGAATGGCGCGACGCGCATCCGGGCGAGCAAGATTTGCCAGATTACTTCGTCACAGCGATGGATTTGTCGCCGGAAGATCACGTGCGCGTGCAGGCGGCAATTCAGAAGTGGGTCGATTCGAGCATCTCGAAAACCTGCAACGTTCCCAACGATTACACCATCGACCAGACGCGCGAGTTGTACGAACTAATGTATGAACTGGGCTGCAAGGGCGGCACGATCTACCGCGACGGCAGCCGTGACGAGCAGGTGCTCATGCTCAAGGGCGATGAGCGCGCCGAGAGCGAGATCAAGAAATCGTCGGAAGTGGAAGCGGACGTGGAGCAGGTCGCCACGCCGCATCACGTATACCCGCGTCCGAAGAAACTGTCGGGTGTGACCGTGAGCTGCGTCACGCCGTTTGGTAAAGCCTACATCACGATGAACAGCGACGAGTACGGGCATCCATTCGAGGTCTTCATCACCGCGCCCGGCAAAGCGGGCAGCGATCTTCAGGCGGACGCCGACGGCTTGGGACGCCTGATCTCGTTGGGGCTGCGCTCGGTCGCGCCGGGGAACCGCGTTCAGATGGTTCGCCTGATCGTGGATCAGCTTCAGGGCATTGGTGGGTCGCGCTCGGTCGGTATGGGACCGAACCGGGTGATGTCGCTGCCCGACGCGGTCGCCGGGGCGCTGATCGATCATTACCTGAAAGAGGATAGTCCGCGGCAGTTGAATTTGCCGATGGCGACGCCGGAGCCTGTTCAAACAACCGAAGCCATTCACAATCACATCAACGGCAATGGCAAGCACGAGGTGTACGGCGTCATCGCCGGGGCGGATATTTGCCCTTCATGCGCGACGGTTTCGCTGGTGCGCGCGGAGGGCTGCCGCAAGTGCCTTACATGCGGCTACAGCGAGTGTTAATTTTCGTTTCTCGTATAATGAATTTAGGGTTGCTGTAACCCTGAATGTCATAATCAGACGAGAAAAGGACGCAAACATCATGGGAAAGAATCAGCACGTCATGCCACATGCGGAAGGCTGGGCGGTCACGGGCGAAGGCAACAGCCGCGCAACCCGCGTCGCCAAGACGCAAAAGGAAGCCATCGACATCGCGCGCCGCATCGCGACGAACCAAAAATCGGAAGTGGTTGTCCACGACGAGAAAGGCAAAATTCGTCAGAAGGACAGCCACGGCAACGACCCCTTCCCTCCGCGAGGATAATGGCGCGGAAAACCACACAGGTGTACTCACGGGGGCGGTCGAAAGACCGCTCTCGGTTTACAAATCCGAAGAAACGAAAGGAGGTGACTTATGGATGCGTGAGATTCGTGTAGAGCCGAGCGGGAAGCGTTGGGCGGTTCGCCGCGTTGGCAGCCCGCGTAACCTGGCGCTCACCGACACGCAGGAAGAAGCGATGTCGATTGGGCGGCAGCACGCATGGCGCACGCGGTGTGAATTCACTGTTCTTGGCAGAGACGGTCGAATTCGGGAGCGCGACAGCTACGGCACTCACCCGTACCCCGGTTGAGGGGAGCCATTTAACCCACAGGCGTTAAAAGC
>CALMDI010000195.1 GCA_937864975.1 uncultured Chloroflexota bacterium
CCGCGCTCGCCGAGGGCCGCTCGCCGCACGTCCTCCACCTGACGGCGACGCCGATCCCGCGCACGCTGGCGCTGACCATGCACGCCGACCTCGACCTGTCGATCATCGACGAGATGCCGCCGGGACGCATCCCCATTCAGACTCGCGTTATCGAGCCGCACCAGCGTGAGCGCGCCTACAACTTTGTCGAAGGTCAGCTTGAAAAGGGGCGGCAGGCGTTCATCGTCTATCCGCTGGTCGAGGCGTCGGATCGTGTCGAAGCCGAGTCGGCAACTGAAGCCTACGACAAGCTTCAGCAGGTCTTTTACGATTTCCGCGTCGGTCTCCTGCACGGACGCATGAAGCCGCAGGAGAAAGACGAGATCATGCAGGCGTTTTCGGACAAGTCCTATGACGTGCTTGTGACAACTTCTGTCGCAGAGGTCGGCGTCGATATTCCCAACGCCAGCATCATCGTCATCGACGGCGCAAACCGCTTCGGGCTGGCGCAGCTTCACCAGTTCCGAGGTCGCGTCGGGCGCGGCGGTCATGCATCCTACTGCCTGCTGGTGTGCGATACGCCGCTGACGGAAGCGCGCGAGCGGCTGTCGGCGCTCGAAGCCACCAACGACGGCTTCAAGCTGGCGGAGATCGACTGGCAGCTTCGCGGACCCGGCGACCTGATTGGGACGCGCCAGAGCGGTTCCGGCTTGCTCCAACTGGTCGAGGACATGAAGCCGGAACTGGTCGACGTGGCACAGCGCGAAGCCAAGACGCTTTTCGAGGAAGACCCGGAGCTTCAAGCCGAGCCGAACCGCCTTCTCAAGCAGCGGGTCATCCAGCTTCGCGACGACCGCAGCGACTTAAGTTAGCTCAGGTATGGACGAGGATTAACGGCTGTTGGCTCGAAACGGATTCATAAGGTGTGGCAGGGGCGACCGGCTCGGTCGCCCTGTTTACTTCCTGTTCAGACGTGGAAAATCAAAGTGACGGATGAGCAGGGACGGAGTCGTACCAGGGCGTCACCACCAGAAGTAGCTTCTTTAACACTCCCCAATTAGCACACCCAAAAAGAAACCGACGGTGCGCCAAACTCCAAATGCGGCATGAATCGCCAGACAACACACAGGATCATTGCCCAATGTTACGAAACTGTTTGGTTCGCCATCTTGCGCGACTCGACTTAAAATATAAGCTTTAATAATCTGAATCGGAGAGGCTATGTTCGTTCGCGCGCTGTATCCCGGTTCGTTTGATCCGATTCACAACGGGCATCTCGATATCGCGCTTCGAGCGTCACGCATCTTCGATGAGGTGGTTGTCGCCGTGTTCGAGACGCCCAAAAAGCGCCTCCTGTTCTCCACCGACGAACGTCTGGACATGGTTCGCAAAACGTTCGACGGCGTCGATAACATCCGGGTTGCGAAATTTTCGGGTTTTACTGTAGACTATGCTAAGGAAGTCAATGCGATTGTGTTAGTACGGGGTTTACGTGTGTTCTCCGATTTCGAAGCGGAATTCCGCATGGGGCTGGCGAACAAGAAGCTCGCTCCCGAAATCGAGACAGTCTCGATCATGACCGACGAAAAGCACGTTTACCTCAGTTCCAGTACAATTCGCGAAATCGCCGAGTACGGCGGCGATGTTTCCAGCATGACGCCCGCCCACGTGGCGGACGCGCTGGCGCAGCGGTTTGCGGACCTGCGTGCCAATCAGAACAGCCCCGGCTATATGTATAGCCTTCGGGATTAAGGGGAGGGGAATGGGAATGGATATCCAGCACCTTGTTGACCGACTGGAAGATCTGATTGACGAAGGACGGCACATTCCGTTCAGCCGCTTTACGACGATTGACGAGGAACGAGCGCTCGAAATCATCGATCAGATGCGGATCTCGATCCCCGAAGAGATCGAGAAGGCGGCGCGCGTGCTCGGACAGCGGGACCGCATCGTCGCGCAGGCGAACGAAGAAGCGGCGCGCATCGTCCAGCAGGCGCGCGACCGAACCGAGCAGATGCTCGACCGCGAGGCGACCGTGCAGGCGGCGCAGAATCGCGCGGCGAACCTTGTCGAGCAGGCGCACCAGGAAGCCGAATCCATCATGGTCGACGCCGACAATTATGTGCTGGGCGTCCTCTCCAACCTGGAACATCAGCTTGGCAAGGCGATGAACATCGTCCGCAACGGGATTAATCAGGTCAGCGACCAGCCCGCCCCGCCCGCCGTGCAGGCGCCCGCGCCGGCACAGGCGCAGTTTGCCCCCGCGCCGCGCCCCTTTGCCGAGGTCGTCTCACGGCACGAAGACAAGAAATAAATCTCCGGCTGGAATTGCACATCTGTTCTAAAACGGTTACACTCAAAGGGTATCGTCGATACCCTTTTTGATTCCCGCGCCGGGAGGGTCGCCGTGCCAGAGTCCAGCCTTCGCACGATCTCGCCGCTGGTTGCGCGCCGCCTCGCCGTCGCTTCGCAGCGGTTAAGTGCGCCGCCCGCCACCCCAACCGCAGAGAATATGCTTGATGTGGTTCGTCAGATCGGCTGCCTCCAGCTTGATCCGATCAGCGCGGTCGCGCGCAGCCACCAGCTTGTCCTGTGGAGTCGCCTGGGCGCGTCCAAGCAGGCGGATTTCGACCGGCTCATGTGGCAGGATCGCGCGCTGTTCGAATATTGGGCGCACGCCGCGTCGATTGTGCTGACCGAGGATTATCCGATTCACCACGCGCTGATGCGGAATTATCCGTCCGGCGATTCGGCGTGGAGCCAGCGCACCCGCGCATGGCTGGACGAGAACGACTCGCTGCGGCAGCATATCCTCGACGAAATTCGCCAGCGGGGACCGATGCTTTCGCGCGAGTTCACGGACGGCGCGAAGGCGGAATGGTATTCGTCGGGCTGGACGAGCGGGCGCAATGTGAATCAAATGCTCGATTATCTATGGACGAGCGGTGTGGTGGTCGTCGCCGGGCGCAAAGGCGGACAAAAACTCTGGGATCTCGCCGAGCGCTGGCTGCCGCACTGGACGCCGCGCGAGCTCCTGTCGGACGAAGCGCGGGTCGCCCTGTCGGCGGAAAAGGCGCTGCGGGCGCTCGGCGTCGCCACGGAGCGGCAGATCGCGCTGCATTACACGCGCGGTCGCTATCCGGGCTTGTCGAATGCCCTGAAGTCGCTCGAACGAGACGGACGCATTCAGCGCCTGAAGATTGCAGACGATGGCGACGAGTGGGCAGGCGCATGGTATGTCCATGCGGACACCCTACCGCTGTTAGAGCGAATTCAGGCGGGCGAATGGCAGGCGCGAACGACGCTGCTGTCACCCTTTGACAACCTCATTTGCGACCGGGCGCGCACCGAGCAGATGTTTAATTTTCGCTTCCGCATCGAAATCTACGTGCCGAAAGCGAAGCGTGAGTTCGGCTATTACGTTCTGCCGATCCTGCAAGGCGACCGGCTGGTCGGGCGCATCGACCCGCAGATGAATCGCAAGGCGAAAGAACTGGTCGTCAACGCCGTTTACGCGGAACCGGACGCGCCGATGGACGATGCCACGGGGCGCGCCGTCCGCCAGTCGATTGAAGACCTCGCCGCCTTCCTCGGCGCTAAAGCGATCCGTTACGGCGACCGCGTGCCGGACGGATGGCGAGAGGCGCTCCGGGCATAACCTCGTCGTCCTCATCGCTTAGTTCTCCAGTTCCCTTAACGCTTGCTGAGAATCCTCCAGATTGGCTCGTCCGCTGCCGACATAACAATCGTTATGACTTTTAGCTGTCACAGATCGGGAGCACGCCCGCCAAGGGCGGGAACCCCGCGCGTGTTGCTCTGTGTTAAGGTTTTGATCGTTGCTTCT
>CALMDI010000196.1 GCA_937864975.1 uncultured Chloroflexota bacterium
CGGAATGTACATCGCCGTGTATGCCTTCCGTGGGCGTGAATGTGAGGCGGCGGCGCTAATCGAGACCGGTCGAAGCGTGAACGGGCGCCGGGAGCGTCTGTTCGACACGGCGCGGGTCGCGCATGGTGACCAGGACGACAAGCACCGCCACCACACCACAAACCGCCGCCAGCAGAAACGTCGCCTCAAACCCAAATCGATCTGCGAGCACACCGCCGATCACAGGCGCGATGACGGCGGCGGGCGCGACCAGGGTGTTCACCAGCCCGATGTAATACGGGCGATCTTCTTCCGCGCCAAATTCCGCCGTGAGCGCCATCATGCTCGTCCAGAAAATGGCGCTCGTCGCGCCCGCCAGCGCAAACGCCAGGTAGAGCCAGTTCAGGCTCGGCGCGATCAGGACGATGACGGCGCTCACCGTCGCAAACGCCGCGCCGAGGGCGAAGACGCGGCGGTGACCCCAGTGATCGCCGATCCAGCCGATGATCGGGTTGGCAGCCATCTGCGCGAGGGTGAGCACGCCCGCCATCATGCCCGCTGTCCCCGCGTCCAGGTCGAAGCGTCGAACCCCATAGATGGTGTAAAAGGCGAACGCCATGACGCCAAACTGCGACAGCGCCCGCGCGATCAGGAACCGGCGCAGGTTAGAGTCGTCGCGCAAGATTCGTGTGAGGTGTCCCGCAAAATTGCGGTTACCGGGTTGAATTGCCGCCGCGATTGTCGATTCGGGTTCGCGAGTCTGGGCGAGGAAATAAAGCGAAATCGCCATGAAGATGCCCGCGAGAAGAAAGCACGCCGCGAAATTCGCCGGATACGGGAGCGACAGCACGAGATACCCCGCGAGTACGACGGCGATGCTGGAGAACAGGCTCCCCGCCGCGCCCTGCATCCCGTAAAAGGTCCCGCGCCGCTCGACCGGGATCAGCTTGCCGATCATCGCTTGCCACGCGGTCGCGGTAAAACCGCCGCCGAGCGAGTGCCATCCAAACAGGAGAAATGTCAGCGCCAGCGCCACCTCACGGTGGAGGGTCGTCGCCAGCCAGGCGACCAGCGCCAAGCCGAAAAAGGGCACACGTTCGTTCAGAGTCATCCACAGCACCAGCGGCTTATAGCGCCGCAGCCGGGCGACGTGATGCGCCGTGAGCAACTGCGGAAGCTGCCAGCCGATGACGTGAAACGACGCGATCATGCCGATGAGCGCGGTCGAATCGGTCAGCGTATCGACGAACAGCGGAACAATCGTGACGCTCGACGCGAAACCAAGCGCCGCGCCGAAAAACATGCCGTCGAGAACGTTGAATGCGAAATTGTGGCGAACGTGTTGACGAAGCTCAAGCTGCAAGCAGCACCTCTTTCGTGCGCGGCTCATTGTAATGGAATCGTGGGTGGAATAAGTAGAGCCAGCTTTTCATAAATCGGGAACAAGCGCGGGGCGTATGTCTGTGGTAAAGTGCGGGCAGGCGCTTGCCCCGGAGATCGTGTTGCTATGCCGCTGCCGTCCATTCCGTCGCTCGACGCCGAGGCACAAGCCCGCGCCGCGGCGCGCCAGGCGGCGCTCACCAAGCCGCCCGGATCGCTCGGACGGCTGGAAGCGCTGTCGGTACAGCTTGCCGGTATGGTTGGACGGCTGGACTGGCTGCCGCTTCGCCGCGTGGTCGTCGTCTGCGCGGGCGATCACGGTGTGGTCGCGCAGGGCGTCAGCGCTTACCCGCAGGCGGTGACCGGGCAGATGGTGGCGAATTTCCTGCGCGGCGGCGCGGCGGTGAACGTGCTGGCGCGGCAGATGGGCGCGCGGGTCACGGTTGTCGACGCGGGCGTTGCGGTCGCGCTCGAACCTCACCACGCTCTTTTTGACGGCAGGATTGCGCCCGGCACGGCGGATTTCACGCTGGGTCCGGCGATGACGCCGGAACAGGCGAGTCAGAGTCTCGCGCTCGGTCTCGACGTGGCGCGGGGCGAAATAAATCGTGGACTGGATATTCTCTGCGTGGGCGAGATGGGCATTGGCAACACGACCGCCGCGAGCGCCATTATCGCGGCGATCACCGGGCAATCTCCTGACGATGTGACCGGGCGCGGCACGGGCATTGACGACGCGCAGCGCACGCATAAAGTTCGCATGATCGAGCGGGCGCTGGACGTCAACGCGCCCGCGGATCGGGGCACGCTGGCGAAAGTCGGCGGGTTCGAGATTGGCGCGATGGCGGGCTTGATGATCGGCGCGGCGGCGTCGCGCGTGCCCGTTCTGCTCGACGGACTCATGGCGTACAAGGGCGACTTTGCCTCCGGCATCCGGTTCTGGGACTCCGGGTACGGCGGCACGAAGGCCAGCGACCACTACACGGCGACGACCTACTCCTACACCGGCTGCGACAACATCAAGCCGAACCTCATCCTCTTCCACTTCGGCACGAACGAGCTGATCGCCGGGGTCAGCGCGTCGACCTTCACGGCCAACCTCAAGACCCTCGCCGACCACATCCTCGCCCTGTGCCCGTCGCCGAAGCCGAGCATCGGCGTGCTCCTGGCCTGGCCGACCAGCGGCTCGGACCCCACGCTCACGGTGGCGAACTGGGCGGCCTACCGAGCGGCGGCTCGGGCGCTGTGCGCTGCGAACAACTACGAACTGCTCGACTTCTACGACGTGATCGGCGACCTCGGCAGCACCGACCCCCTCGACGTGGCCGAGACGGACATCCTCCACCCCAACGCCAACGGCGCACACCTCTACGCCGACGAGATCATGAGCACGATCCTGCGATGAGCGTCAAACAGAACGCCGACGGCGTCGACCCGTTCTCCGGCGCCGACCCTCTCCTCGTCTCGTACATCGAGGTCGTCAAGGACCCGAAGACGGGCAAGGAGAAGACAGTCGTCGGGGAGCGACGGCTGACTCCTGAGGAAGCCTGGCCCGAGGCCGAGCCGACCGAGTGAACCTGTACCAATTGCCGGCTGGGTGCATAGGCCGTCGTGTCCTTCGCTGACGCCCTGACGAGGGAAGCGGCCTGGCTCCGGGCCGACCTCGCCGGCGATGGCCTGCTGCCCCTGCTCGACACCGTGGGCGACCTGAGCGGGCCCTTCCAGACCGTCGAGGCGTACGGCCGCCGGCTCGACCAGCGGGGCCATCAGCTCTTCGTGTGTCGTGACCCCTACGTCGAGCGCAACGCCGGCAACGTCTGGCGGGAGGGCGTGCACGGCATCGCCCTCATGATCCTGTGGCGCCAGCAGTCCAACGCCAGCCGGGCCGAGATCGACCAGCTCGCTCTCGACGAGGCCATCGAGCGGGTGCTCGACCGGGTGCGGGGCCTGCCCACCGACCACACCCACGGCGGCCGGTTCTTCTCCGTGGCCGAGGACGCCGCCACGGTCCGGCCCGGGAAGCCCATGCCGCGCTGGGGCTGGGACGGCCTGGCCGGCTGACGCGTGCGCCTGGGCGTCGCCGGACTGTCCTTCTTCCTTGTCGCCTTCGGCCCTGAACCAGAAGCGATCCCGGTCCCGGCCGACCCAGCCCCGCGTGTCCACGTCGAGTCCGTTCGCGCCTCCGCCCGCGTGCCACTCGAGCTGGTCGAACAGGACGTAGTAGCTCACTGCCCGGTCGTGCACCGCGTGACCCTCTACGTCTGGGAACGCTGCCCTTCGGACCTCCTCCGTCACGGGCGGTATGAACGGTGGCAACTCGCCAGGCTTCTTGGTAGGCTCGGTCGCCGGAGGGTTGGGCTTGGACTGTTCCTGCTGGTGGCGGGTGTGCGAGTCGGCCTGCGCAAACGCCGGAGCAGCAGTCGACGTTCTCGGCGCAACCAGTGTTGTTGGACTTGCAACAGGT
>CALMDI010000197.1 GCA_937864975.1 uncultured Chloroflexota bacterium
GGAGCAGGCACAGCTCGAGGTGCGAGAGCGGCTCGAGCCGGCCGCCGAAGCGGGACTTCGTGCGCCGGACGCCCTTGGCGACCGCCCCGACGCGGCCCCGGTCGGCCGTGTAGACGTGCAGCACGCGGTCGGCCTCGCCGAGCCGGAACGAGCGCAGCACCACCGCCTCCGTCTTGTACGTCCGCCCCATCGTCCGAGTCTAGAGAGAGCGTCCGACGGGAACGAATCCGCGGTCGTCTCCGTTGTAAGAGGCATGAGCCGGATTCAGATCTACACGACCCGCTGGTGCGGCTACTGTGTGCGCGCGAAGACGCTCCTGGACGCCAAGGGGGTCGCGTACGAGGAGATCGCGCTCGACGACGATCCCGCGTTCCGCCGCAACCTGTTCGATCTGACCGGCGGCTGGACCGTCCCGCAGATCCTGATCGACGGCTCGCCGATCGGCGGCTACACCGAGCTCTGGCGCCTGGACAAGTCGGGCGCCCTCGACGATCAGCTCGTCGCGTAACGCCGAGGGCCGGCGGGAGCCGGCCCTCGTGATCGAACTCGAACGGATTTCCGACTAGTCGTCGTCGCCGTGCTCGTTCTCGTCCTCGTCCTCGTCCTCGTGCCCGTCGCCGCCAGGCTCGAAGTCGTAGACCGTCGTGTCGCCGTCGACGCCGATCGCGAGCGCGTCGGTGTTTCCGACGAAGCCGCCGGCCCAGCCTCCGCCCGCCTTCAGGATCACCGCGCCGAACGCGCGATGGACGCCCGCGTTCGGGAACTTCGCGAGCAGCTCCGACCACGTGCAGGGGTCCGAGATCGCGCACCCGGTGACGGGAGTGTTCTGGGGCGCCTTCGTGAACCACCAGTTACCGGGCGCCGCGTCGTCCTGGGTGTTCCACTGCTGCCAGACGCCCGTGAGCACGGTCTTCGTGTAGTACGGCTCGTAGACGAGGCGACCCTGGTAGCTCTCGTCCGCGTCCGTGAGGTCGCGGTCGATGTTGAACTGGAGTGCGATCGCCACCGCCGGCGAGACGCTTGCCTGGCGATACGTCCAGTAGCTGAGCCGCGTGAAGTCCGCCAGCGGCGTCCCCTGGTACGCGGCCTTGCCGAGGATCCAGCCGCCGGTCGAGTCGACCTCGAGTTGCGCGCTGCCCTTGCCGAGCGGAGGATCCTCCGGGCCGCGAACCATCATCCCGGCTCCGTTCGGCGTCTCTTGGGCGAAAGCCCAGCCCTGCATGTGCTTCGGCGTGACGCGGACGACATCGCCGTCGATCTCGTCGCCATCGGCGGACGCCTGCGCCTTGACCGGGAGGCGCGGCGCGTCTTCATCGGCGACACGGAGATTGACCCACCCCTCAGTCCGCCGCAGTACCGATTGCTCGAAATGCTCTACCTCAACGCGGGGCGCATCTGCACGCGCGACACCGTTGTCGAGACCGTCTGGCCCGACGCGGTTGGTGAAGGCGTGAGCGAGCAGGCAATTGACGCGCTCGTGCGCCGTCTGCGCGACCGGATCATGGAGATCGATCCCGGCTGGCAGTACATTGTCACGGTGCGCGGTCACGGCTTCCGGCTGGACAATCATTCCGAAGGAAACCCGTAGCTTTGTCGGGTTTCAAGCCCGCAGCTTTGTTTTCTAGCTGAGCGATGCAAATACCCGCCCAAGAAGCGATCATAGCGCGAGAAAAACTTACACAATACCTTCTTGTGCCGCGCTTAGAGGACGACAAGTCTAAGTTTCTGGCGCAAGGCGGCTTCACGCTTGAAAACCCCGACGATTTGGAAGGAGCCATCCGCAGCCTGCCTGAAAACCATGATACGGTACCTGATCGCAGTAACGAGTATGGTGATTATTATGGGGTCGTAGGCAGCCTGGTTGGTGTAAACGGGCGTATACTCAACGTAGTGACAGTGTGGATCGTTCGGCTAAACAGTGATGGAAAGTTCCGTTTTGTGACGCTCCATCCGTCGAAGGATTAGGCGTATGAAATCTCCTTTATACTCCCGTGTTGTTGTCAATCGCGATGTTCCTGAGGAAAACCTGCGACGTGGAGATGTTGCCACTGTCATCGAGTATCTTGACCATCCTCAAGGCGGTGAAGAAGGGGCTATTTTGGAGATCTTCAACGTGGTAGGCGACTCGCTCGGCATAGCGACCGTGCCGGTTTCCGCAATTGATCCGCTGAGTGCTGACTACGTACCGGCAGCGCGTGTGGCTGAAGGTGCCGAGTAAACGCTTGAAGTAGTGTCCGCTTCTTCACGCTCTCGCAGGGCAGGTTATACCGGGGAAGGATTGAACGGGTATGCCTATCTCTCGCATGATGCGGTACAGGACGTGTATACGGTTATTTCAGTGGGTTACATTAAGAAACAACGATCTGTAGACGCCAACCTGATTGTCCGGTTGGTCGCTGACAAAATTGTTGTTGAACGCGACATGAACGACAAAATATTGGCGATGCGCTTTTGCAAGCCGCAGTTCCCCGTTCGCAGATTGTCCTTGCTTATGCGGGCGAACCTGTGCCAGATGCAACAGTCTGAGCCGATAGTCCCGGCACATCATAAGGTTGCACGGTTGAGTTTTTCCGCTGTTGGACAGACAATTATTCCAACGGAAACCCGCAATGCCGGGGTGAGGCGATCAAGCCTAGGTGTTGGAGGTCATTATGATTATCGAACTTAAAGGGCGCGTTGGAGATGATGGCAAAATCATCCTAGATACACAAACCGTATTGCCACCGGGTAACGTCGATATCGTGATTGCCTATGCTGATGAGCCGGAAACACAAGATGAAGCGCAGTGGAGCGCTCAATTCGAGGCAACGCCAGTCTCTGCATTTGAGGCACTCATCGAGGAGGGGTTAACCGACTTTCGCAACGGGCAAATGGATGAATTCGATCCCAACGTCGAAGATGACTAACGGTGAAGTCGCGGCGAAGCAAGCAGTTCCGAGCCTTTTTTCGCGATCTTCCAGAAGATGTTAAACGGCAAGCCTATGCCGCCTATCGCCTCTTCGCGCTAGACCCCTATCATCCAAGTTTACACTTCAAGAATTTGCATGAGCAGTTATATTCGGTTCGTGTCGGTATGGGCTATAAAGCGTTAGGAATTATGCCTCAGCCTGAGCTAATCCTGTGGATTTGGATCGGTTCTCACGGAGAGTATGACCAGTTAATCAAGCGCCTCACCAAATGATGACAAAACGTATAATTTCAAGTCATCCCGATGAACAACGCAGAGCATCAAGTTTAAAGGACGCATCACGATGGACAACTCTAAAAAGCCGCCCGCGACGATTGACGACTACATCAGGACTTTTCCGACGGACGTGCAGCGTGTTTTAGAAGCCGTGCGCCAAACCATTAAAGAAGCCGCTCCGCAAGCCCAAGAAACGATCAAGTATGGAATGCCTGCCTTCCTGCTGAATGGCAACCTCGTCTATTTCGCGGCTTACAAAAACCACATCGGGTTTTATCCCACAACGTCTGGTATGGAAACGTCTATTGAAGACGTGTCAAAATACAAAACGGGAAAGGGAACGCTCCAATTCCCGCTCGACCAACCGATGCCATTCCCACTTATTCGCAAAATCGTCGGGTTTCGAGTGAACGAAACTCTGGAGAAAAAAGCGAAAAAGAAATAAACTCCCATGTTCTTGGACACCATTCCACTCAGGTTGTTTGACGAGACCCCTACGCAATCGTATTGCATATGAAATCAACCAAAGCGTTTCGCAGAGTATGAACGCATGAAGAAAATCCAGACGCAGGGTGTCCATCACATCACGATGATCGGCGCGGATCGCCAGACCAGCATCGATTTCTGGGAAGGCGTAATGGGGATGCCGTTCATTTTCGAGCAGCCGAACCTCGACGTGCCCGCGGAAAGCCACCTGTATTTCGACCCCGGTGATGGGCGCCTGATTACCGTCTTTACGAACGAGAAACGCCGTCCTGATTCCACCCGCAACCCGGAGGGAATTGGCAACCTGCATCATCTGGCGTTCACCGTCTCGCGCGCCACCTATACGCAGATTGCCAAACGTCTGGACGAACGCGGAGTTCAGCACACCGGAGAAATTGACCGCGGCTTTATGGATTCGATTTACTTCCGCGACCCGTTCGGTCAGCTCGTGGAATGCGCCTGTTATAAGTTCGAGCCGCCTGCGGGCGCGACTCACGCGCAGGTGCTGTTTGAAGCGCACAAACTGCGCGTTGAACGCGGCGATTACAACATCAGCGACGAGCACCTGGCGGATGCGATTGCAGTGCTGACGCACCGCCATCAAGACACGCTCTCGGAGGATACGTCTCCCAAAGACCCGTATACCGAGAAGCCGCCCGTCTGGGATTAAGCGTTTCGAACGTCAAGCTTAAGCTATGACAGCACGGCTTGAAGTCCTGCCTGGAACGTCGGCGCGACCACGCCGCAGTGATCGACGTTCGCGATAAACTGTTTGGTCAGCATCAGCCCCTTGTAGTCCCGGCTCTCAAGCTGCGCGACAAAACGCACCATCTCCGAGTGCATGGGATAGTGCGGGTGCTCTTCGTCAATCCCCACGCCGAGATACAGCCGAGCCGAAAGGCGTTTGCGTCGCTGGGCAAACTCCGCCTCGTACTGAGCCATCGCCCGGTCGCCAAAGAACAGCGATGGGCTGCTCGCGACGTAGGCATGAAACAGGCTCGGCTGGTGAAACAGCGTATACAGCGTAAAAAGCCCGCCGAAGGAATGCCCGGCTAGGACACGCTGCTTCGGCTCCGTTCGGTACTCGCCGTCGATTCGCGGGACAAGCTCGCCGCGGATGAAGTCGAGGAATGCTGCCGCGCCGCCGGTTTGTAACGCCGGAACGTCGTAAACGCGGGCGAGAAAGGCTTCTTCCGCGGGGACGACTACCGGCGTCAGGTCGCGCGTGCGAAGCGTATCGATCTGCTTGCGCGCGACGGCAAGGTCATCGCCCAGCGGGTAGCCGATGCCGACGACTATCACTTCAGGGAACGCGCCACACCGCGCCATGTTGCGCGTGAGGTCGGTCACCAGCCCGAAATACAGGTTGCCGTCGATCAGGTAAATAGTCGGATAGCGGCGTTCCGGCTGAGCGCGATACGACAGGGGCAGCGCAACGGAAATCTGATACTGCTGACCGATACGCGCGGAATCCAGCGTCCAGACTTCCGTGCCGGGGATGGTTGCAAGCGGGTGCGACATTGCTAAAAGAAGCGCTTAACCGTTATTTCGCCACAGGTAGCGGTTGACCTTGACGCCGGTATCGCGGAAGCCGAGACGCTGGTAAACGCGGTAACCCGCGTCGCTGGAGAACAGGACGCCATAGCGATAGCCTATATCCCGCGCGTCGAGCAGCGGCTTGAGCGTAATCGCGCCGCCAATCCCTTTGCCGCGCGCACTCGGCACGGTGCCCACCGCGAGGACCCCGGCAACGCCGGCGCCGAATACCAGCATGTTCGTCGCCACCGGCTCGCCGTTCAGCCTACCCACGTACATCGTCCACGGCGCGCCCCCGATGCCAATATGCTGCGTGGCATCGACCCATGCCTGCGCTGCCCACTCCGGCACGCCGAAGCTTTC
>CALMDI010000198.1 GCA_937864975.1 uncultured Chloroflexota bacterium
TGCCCGTTGACCATGACGGCGCGCGTCAGCGACGTATCATCGACCTGCTGCTCAGTCTTCCATAGCTCCGAGCCACGGATCGAGTCCAGTGTTTTGGCGAAGCTGAACGGCGCTCTTGGAATCAGCCGTCCGGTTTCTCGGTACATCTCTGTTTCTCACCTTCTCCTTCGGCTCGCCCGCGGTGGACGGCGAACAAGCCTATTCCTCCGGCGCGACCCGTTCAAATTCGAGTACCCATGCGTCGTACAGGCGGGCGGGACGCGCCTTCATCGCCGTTTCCCACGCGGCATCCTCCATCAGCGATACTGCGGGTTTGTCGTACATCTGCGTCCACAGCCGCAGGAAATCGCGACGGCTCTTGAAGCCCTCGGCGCGGGCGTCACGCTCGCTGATCTGGCGCACGTCTTCCCGGCGCAGCCCTGTCACCCCAATTCGCCCAACCGCTTTTTTCGTCCGCCCCGGTTGAACGGCATAGATACCGCCGAGCGCATAAACGGTGCGCTCTCCATTGGTCAACGATGCGACGACGCTCGTAATTCGGTCATTCTGGGTTACGGCACGCTGCCCTTTTTTGACAGGGCGGCGAGTCGAGACTTTTTCACCAGCCAGCACCTGTTCCCACGTGTATTGGAAAATCATGCCTAACGTCTCCCGGTTTAATAACGGGCTGCTGCGCCAAGCATACCACGCGCTATACTCTTATCGAATCCATCCAATGACGTTCGACGGAGGCAGCGGCGATGATTTCCAAAGCACGATTTGGTCGTACCGGGCACATGAGCACGCGCACGCTGTTCGGCGCGGCGGCGTTCTCGAATGTCACGCAGGCGGAAGCCGACCGCACGCTCGACCTGCTGCTGGAACACGATATCAACCACATCGACACCGCCGCGAGTTACGGCGACGCGGAGCTTCGCATCGGTCCGTGGATGGATCGCTACCGCGACCGTTTCTTCCTCGCGACCAAGACCGGCGAGCGCACCTATGCCAGAGCGCGCGAGCAAATCTATCGCTCGCTGGAACGCCTGCGCGTGAGTCAGGTCGACCTCATTCAGCTTCACTATCTGGTCGATCCACGGGAGTGGGAGATTGCGATGGGAGCCGGTGGCGCGCTGGAAGCGTGCATCGAAGCGCGCGAGCAGGGGCTGGTGCGTTTTATCGGCGTCACCGGGCACGACATCAGCATCGCGGAGATGCATCTCAAAAGTCTCGAACACTTCGATTTTGACTCGGTGCTGCTGCCCTACAGCTATATCATGATGCAAAACCCGCGTTACGCCGGGAGCTTCGAGCGAGTGCTGGCAGCCTGTGCCGAGCGCGACGTCGCCGTCCAGACCATCAAATCGATCACGCGCCGCCCGTGGCAGCCCGCCCACGCGCACACGAGCGCGACATGGTACGAGCCGATGACCGAGCAAGCGGATATCGACCTGGCGGTTCACTGGGTGCTGGGGCGTCCCGGCGTGTTCCTGAACACCACCGGCGACACTACACTGCTCCCGAAGGTGCTCGACGCCGCCTCGCGCTTCGCGGAGCGTCCGTCCGACGAGACGATGCAGGCGCAGGTGGAGCGTCTGAGCATGTCGCCGCTGTTCACCTGAGCGCGAACTCAGGGTTGGAAAAGCGCCCGCCGTCGTCTATAATTTATCGGTAGTCATATCGACTGCAACACAATTGCCGGGCCCCGTAGCTCAGTGGCAGAGCACCCGCCTTTTAAGCGGAGTGTCGTAGGTTCGAATCCTACCGGGGTCACATTCAGACAGGTTCGACTACATCCTGAAGCTCAAATCCGTCCACGGCAGGCGCGGCACGAGATAACCGTCGCGATACCAGTTCGTGACCTCGTCCTGTTCCACGCCAAGCGCCTTCGCATCCGCGAACGTGAATCCCCCGCGATACTCCTTGACCAGCGCCATCAGCGTTTGCGACGTGCGATACGCGGCGAGAAAATCGTGGTAAATGCCGCGCGACGAGATGTAGCACCACGGCGCGAGAACAAACGTCGTGGTATCGTCCATAGGCACGTACTGATATTTCAAGTCCTCGCGGCACTCGGCGTTTAAGATTGCGTCCGCGTAGGCATCGACCATCCGGTCGAGCGAGAACCCCTCGTGCAGATAATCCAGCGTGGCGGGCGGCGTGCGCCGCTTCTGTGCGATGATGCCGCGGGCAATCTCTGCCGCCGCCTCGATATCGCCAAAATCGACCTGATCGACCATGCCGCCGGGCAGCAGGTCGCGGTTGGGACCGACGCGCGCGACAATCGCGGGCGTGCCACAGCCCAGCGACTCGTAGGCGACGTTGCCGAACGTCTCGACGTAAGAACCGAGGCACAGCGTTACCCGCCCCAGACTGTAATACTCCGCCATCAGGTCTTCTGGCACCCAGTCGTGAAAGATAAAGTTGTCCTTAATGCCACGCTTCTCAAGCTGCCGCTGCAAATCGTCGTAAAACGCCCATACGTCGGGCGCGAGCTTGACGTCGATCCACATGGGAACCAGCGCTTTCACGCGCGTCATGCCATGCCGGTGAACCAGCCGATGTACGAGGTCTATCGTGCCCTGAATCCCCTTCGGCGCTTCCGGGCGATGGGGGTAGAGCACCAGATCGTCGTCCGGGTTCAGCCCCGGAATGTGCTTGAGAATGCCTTCCGGCGGCGTCGGCTTGAAGAAGTTCCAGTCGAAGCCGTTGTGAATCAGGCGCAGACGGTCGCGATAGTCGGGGAAGAACCGTCCAACAGTGTTCTGGAAGCACGCCGCCTGATGCTCCGAAATCAGCACCAGATAATCGCCTCGAAACAGATACGCCGATTGCAGGGTTTCCGAAAAGATCACGCTGCGGTAGGACACGACCGTTGGCACGTCGCGATAGACATACGGGAACATGAAGCCGCCGTCGTGCAGGTAAAAGCGGTCGGCGTTATGCAAATAATCGCCTAAATCCTGGATCGCGGACGAGATGTTATAGATGGGCGTCGCGTAAGGTTCGGGGTACGGCTGCTTGAAGCGGAAAATCGGGACGACCTGAACGCCTTCACCCCACTCGAACGCGGTGTTTGTGTCCTTGCGGCGCGTCGCCAGCACCGTCACCTCGTGTCCCAGCCTGGCAAGGTGAAGCGCGATTCGCTTCAACTGCTTCTGCGCGCCGCCCATTGCCTGGTCGGGAAACAGCGGCGTCATCGAAAACATCACGATCTTCACGGTCGGCATCCTGTTCGGCTGCGAAGGTGCGATGGGGAGTATAACCTGCCATGCTGCTCATTGTATATTGAGTTTAGCAGCGGAATAATGGTGGCATCATGACCGCCGAAGCCGCCACCCCCAGCCTGTCCGGCGCGGAAGCCCGCCGCGCCGCCCGCAACGCCGGGGCGATTCTCGTCGCGCGGCTGGTCAGCAGCGGCGCGCTGTTCGCCTGGCAGATTGTCCTCGGTACGTGGCTCGGCGTGCGCGAATTCGGCGTTTATGGCACGGTCGGCGCGCTGTTTGCCGTCGCCGCGCCGCTCGCGTCCTTCGGCATGGGCATCATCGTCATCCGCGACGTGGCGCGCAAGCCGGAACGCGCGGGCGATTACCTGACGGCGACGCTGTTTCTGCAAACCACCTTTGCCCTGCTCGCCTATGCAGGGATGAATGCTGGTGCCGCGCTGCTTGGCTACCCTGCCGAAATTCGCGCCTTCGCCGCCGTGGCGGGCATCAGCCTGTTCGTCGATCTGCTCGGCAACCTGTGCTTCGACCAGTTGATCGCCCGCGAGCGCATGGTCACCGCGTCGTCGGTCGACGTCGCGCATATCCTCGCGCGGATCGGGCTGGCGGCGCTGGCGCTGGCGGCGGGTTACGGGCTGCTCGGCGTCTACGTCGCGACCCTCCTCACGGGCAGCGCGCGGTCGCTCGTGCTGGCGCTGGCGCTGTGGCGCAGCGGCGTGCGTCCCGCGTCAAAGCTCAACCGGAATATCGCCGCGCTGCTGCTCGTCAACAGCGCGCCGCTGGCGATCTCGGCATTCCTGTCGCTCGCCTACCAGCACGCCGACAAGCTGATGACCACCAGCCTGATCGGCGAAACCGGCACCGGCTACCTGACCGCCGCGTTCGTCATCATCTACGGCGTGGTCGATCTGCTCAGCACGACGATTCTGATCGCCACGTTTCCGATGATGTCCCGCGTCTACGGCGCGGACGGGCGCGGCAATCTCTTCGGCTTTATCGTGCAGAAGCTGGCATTTTTTACGCTGCTCATCAGCCTGCCGTTGAGCTTGACGCTGAGCGCCTTCGCCACCGATCTGATGGCGCCGCTGCTGGGCGAGGACTTTCGCCCCTCGGCGGAGGTCTTGCGCGTCCTGATCTGGTATGCGCTGGTCACGATGGTCGTCAACGTCTTCGCGCAGGGGCTGATGGTGCAGAACCGCCAGCGCCGCCTGCTGGCGCTGCGCGCATTTGGACTGGCGTTGAACATCGTCCTCAATCTGCTGCTCATCCCGCGGCTTGGCGCGGTCGGCGCGGCGGTGGCATCGGTCGCGGCGGAGGGCGCCGTCCTCGCGTTGATTCTCCTCACCTTCCGCGCGGCAGGCTTGGACTGGCGACCGCAGCTACCGCGCCTGCTCCGGCTCGTCGCGCTCGGCGTCCTCGTCGCGCTGGCAATGCGCGTGCTCGGTGATGTACATCCCCTCCTGGGTATCGCAGGGGGGCTGGCGCTCTACGCGGGCGGTGTTTTCGCGGCGCGCGTGCTGGCGGCGGACGATTGGGACTTGCTCTACCGGCTGACAGCGGCGATGCCGGGCGGCGCGCTTGTACTGCGCTTCTGGCGGCGCAGCGTCGAGCTTGGGTGGTAATCGAGACGTATTGGCAGAAGGCTTCGTTGCGTTTTAGCGCTGCCGGGCGGCTATGCGCCACGCCGCAATCACGGCGATGATGATAAAGACTAAATCTAAAATGTCATCGTCTTCAGAAAGCAGATCATAGATCGTCTGTAGGATGACTGGGTCGAATGGCGGAAACAATCTCAGGGTACGGCTCAGCCCGTCCCCCGTCAGGCTTTCGCCGCTGATGTATAGAAGCGCGTAGGTCGCCAGGTATTTGCCCGCGAGGACGCCCAGGAACCCGGCGATCACGGCAATCAATTGAATCAGCAGCCCGCGCCGACCACCGGACAGCGCCACCGCGCCCAGCCCCGCCAGCGCTCCAACGCCGATAGCAATCAATCCGACTTCGTAACCGATTACGTAGGCGACGACGATCCAGATGACCGCGCCGAGCGCCGCGCCAAGCAGCGCGCCCACCACCGCCAGTGGAAGCGAGAGCAGCGTGACCGGCTTGTCGGCGCTGACGGTCGCGGCGGGCGCTGCCGCAGCCGCATACGGCGGGTATGAAGCGGCAGGTGGGGCGGTATAACTCCGCGCGGCGGGCGCTCCTGACGCCTGGAATCCGTCGAGCACCGCCTGCGCTTCGACGGCGTCGAGCCTTGCCAGCCACTCCCGCGCTTTCGGATGATCAATGGTTCGCAGCAGGCGGCGCGCGTCTTCATAACGCTTCGCCCGGATGAAATCGGCGGCAATGCGGAGTTGATCGTCAACCATAACTGCCCTCGCCAGGACGCACCCGCCCGGACATGGAAATATTGCCAGATTGTGTTGACAGATGGGGCATAATTAGCCTCCTGAGACCAGTAAATCTACCAGACGATCAATGGATGAAATCCAGGCGTTCCTGCGCCAGTGCCCGCAGGTGAAAGTCGGGTCGGCACGCCAGTGTCGGCGCATTGTCGAAGTGGTGCCGTGGATAACGCGCAGCGGCGCCCAAAGGCGACTGCTGCCCAAAGCCTACGGCAATTAACCGCGTCTACAAACGCTTTGCCCGCTGGTGTGACGCGGGCATTTGGGAAGCGCTGCTTGAGCACTTTGCCAGCCACCCGGAAATGGAGACCGGCTTGCTGGACAGCCCGATTGTCCGCGCCCATCCCTGTGCCGCTGGCGCACAAACAAGCGGCGGTCAAGCCCAGCAAGTGTTGGGACGCAGCCGAAGCGGCTTTAGCACCAAACTCCACATCACGGCGGACAATTTGGGCAATCCGTTGCGGCACCGTCGTGTTTTTTCGCGCTTTGACAAGCTGGCGTCGCGCTATCTCGGCTTTCTCCACTTCGTCAGCGCACTGATCTGGTTACGCTGAAACGTCATCTGAATCGAGTATAACGATATTCGCACCCATAACTGCGTGCTCCTCTGCGGGCGTCAATTCGACAATCGCCCCGTTGAACAACTCAAAGCGTCGCCACCTGTTTTCTGGGCGAGCAATCAATTCATCAAATTCCTCGACCGTAAAGAGTTTCTTTTCGATAGCCATTGCTGGCGTCCTTATGTCTCGCTTCGTCTTCCTATTATAGCGGATCATAAATCGCAACAGACAACAAAAAGGGCGGACACACAGGTGTCCGCCCCGGCTGAAACTGGATCGACCGAGCGCGATCAGTCACCTGCCGCGGCGACCTGCTCCGCAACCTGAATGGCGTTCGGGTCTTCCCGCTTGCTACGCATGATCGCCCAGCCGATGACCGCGATCAGCACGAGCATCACGATCACGATGACCAGTCGGTTACTCGCATCTTCGGATGCGGCGAACGTGACGACCAGCGGCGCTGCCAGCAGCGACACGAGATTCACGACCTTAATCATCGGGTTGAGCGCCGGACCCGCCGTGTCCTTGAACGGATCGCCGACCGTGTCGCCCACGACCGCCGCCTTGTGCGGCTCGGAACGCTTGCCGCCGTAGTGTCCTTCCTCGATGAACTTCTTGGCGTTGTCCCATGCGCCGCCCGCGTTGCTCATAAACACTGCCATCAACTGACCCGCGAGGATGATCCCTGCCAGGAAGCCGCCGAGCGCCGCCGCGCCGAGCAGGAAGCCGACGACAATCGGCGTCCGCACGGCGCCCCCTCCGAGGGGCAGCAGCTCGCGCTGTGCCGCGCGGGTGGACACGCTGACCGCT
>CALMDI010000199.1 GCA_937864975.1 uncultured Chloroflexota bacterium
CCTTGGTGTAGGCAAGTCGTTCCGCTTCCGACTCGAAGGAGAGTATGATGACCGGATTAATGACCAGTTCGCCCACCGAAGCGTGGCTCGAAGGCGACGGAGGGCTCCGCATCTTTACCAGACACTGGGCGCCATCCGGAACGCCGAAAGCCTCCCTCGTCATCTGCCACGGCGTCAATTCCCACGGCGGCCAATATATACGGGCGGCGGAGGAATTCGCGGCGCGAGGTTTTGCGGTGACGGCGCTCGACCTGCGGGGCCGGGGAAGGTCGGAAGGCGAGCGTTTCTATGTCGACAGCGTCGACGATTATGTCTCCGACCTGTCGAAGGCGATCGAACTGGGCCGCTCGCACCACCCCAATCTGCCCCTCTTCCTGCTCGGTCACAGTGCGGGCGGGGTGACGGCGGTCAGCTATGCGCTCGACTATCAGGATCGCCTGGACGGCCTGATCTGCGAGAGCTTCGCCTTCCGTGTATACGCCCCGAACTTCGCGCTGAAGCTGCTGGAAGAAGAGCGGATTGCGCTCGCGCCGGGCGAGCGGTTTTCCACGACGATAGTTGCCGACATCTCCTATGGGGAGGAAGGTTAACGTATGGGCATCCTCGAAGGGCAGGCTGCCATCATCACGGGCGCGGGGCAGGGGTTAGGACGCGCCATTGCACTGGAATTCGCGCGAGAAGGCTCGGCGGTTGCCCTGCTGGAACGGAACCCCGACACCGTCGAAGAAACGCGCCGTGACATCGAAGCGCAGGGCGGCGAAGCCTATGCCTACCCGCTGGATATCACCGATTACGACCGCTACGCGCAGGTCGTCGCGGACGTGATCGCGAAGAAGGGCAAGATCGACACGCTCGTCAATAACGCGGCGATTGCCATTTACGGCACGATTCTGAATGATCGGCTGGAGGACTGGCGCAAGCAGATCACCGTCAATCTGGAGTCGGTCTACATGGGGTCGAAGCTGGTCGCGCCGCACATGGTCGAGCGCCGTTACGGGCGCATCGTCAGCATCGCCTCGATTCAGGGTTTCGCGTCGAGCGGCGAAGCGGGACCGTACAACGCCGCGAAAGGCGGCATCATCGCCTACACCAAGTCGATGGCGGTCGAGCTTGGGCAGTACGGCATTCTCGTCAACGCGGTCGCGCCCGGTTTCATGCGAACGCCCATGTCGTTCGTGAATGGGGTCGATGAAACCACGACGCCGGATTTCATCGAGTGGTACGTCAATCGGGGGAAGGTGCCGCTGCGCCGCACGGGCTTGCCGGAGGACGTGTCGGGAACGGTCGTCTTTCTGGCGTCGAGCTACTGCCGCTATATGACCGGGCAGCTTCTCGTCGTGGACGGCGGGCTGATGAGCACGTTTTAGGGGGTGTTATGCACTTTCTCCCCTTATCCTAAATCCCTTGCGCGGGGGCAGGGGGTGAGGGGAAGATCATGAGTAAGCATCAGCCCACATTCGGGCGGACACGTGGGTGCGCCCCTACCAACCCCTCCCGATGTTTGTAACAGGCAGCCGAGGGCGTTGAACTTCGGTGTCGCCGTATATCCGGTAACGAAAAGAGTGTGAACATGGGTGAGCTTGATGGACGCATCGCAATCGTGACGGGCGCCGGACGCGGCATCGGCTTCGGCATCGCGCAGCGGCTGTGCTCGGCGGGCGCGCACGTCGTGGTCGCGGAGTTTAATCCTGCCCTCGGTCAGGAAGCCGTCAGCAAATTGTCGGAACAGGGCTACAAAGCCACCTTCCACGAAACCGACGTTCGCAAGCAGGAGAGCGCCGGCGCGCTGGTCGATGCAGTGGCGAGCCGTTTCGGTCGGCTCGACATTCTGATCAACAACGCGGGGCTGGCGACGATTGGACCGACCGAGACGTTTCCCCTTGATGACTGGAATCGTCAGATCGACGTGATGCTGAACGGCGTGTTTCTGTGTATGCAAGCCGCCGGGCGCGTGATGCTTCAGCAGGGGACAGGCGTCATTCTCAACATCGCCTCGATTGGCGGGCTGGGCGCGTGGCCCATGCGCTCGGCGTACAACAGCGCCAAAGCCGGGGTCATCAGCCTGACCGAGAATATCGGCTGTGAATGGGCGCGGCGCGGCGTGCGCGTCGTGTCGGTTTCCCCCGGCGTCACGCGGACGGCGATGCTTCAGCAGATGGTCGACGAAGGCATCGCAACGCTGGATAAGTACAACCGGCGCACCCCGATGGGGCGGGTGGGCGAAATTGACGAGATCACATCCGTTGTGCAGTTTCTGGTGAGCGACCGGGCGAGCTACATCACCGCGACGAACGTGACCGTCGACGGCGGTTGGACAGCCTGGGGCAACCTGCCACTGTAACGGAGGGCATTGATGGGGCGATTTGAAGATCAGGTGGTGGTCATTACCGGCGCGGGCAGGGGGATTGGCTACGCCCTCGCGGAGCAGTTCGCCGGGGAAGGCGCGCGGGTGGTGATCGCGGAAAAGAATGCCGAGCTTGGCGAGGAATCGGCGCGGCGTCTGGGAGTCGCGTTCGCCGCGCTCGACGTTTCGGACGCCGCCAGCGTCCGGCAAGCCGTAGCGGCGATTGTCGAGCGGCACGGGCGGATTGACGTGTGGATCAATAACGCGGGTATCGCGCACAAGGGCTACGCGGTCACGTTAGAGCCGGAAGACTGGGACGCGGATATTGGCGTGCTGCTGTCCGGCGCGTTCTACTGCGCCCGCTACGCGGGTCAGGTCATGCTCGACCAGGGGCGTGGAAGCATGGTCAACATTGCCTCTGTCAACGGGCTGCTGGCGCAAAAAGGACGCGCGCCCTACTGCTCGGCAAAGGCGGGCTTGATTATGCTGACCAAAGTACTCGCGGCGGAATGGGCGGAGCGCGGAAGCAGACGCTGAACTCAATTCCCGTCACCCGACTTGCGCGGCATCCGTCGCTCCGACTCGTGAGTCCACGCGAGCCACGACTGGCGAAGACGCGCG
>CALMDI010000200.1 GCA_937864975.1 uncultured Chloroflexota bacterium
GCTGTCGGCGCAGGCGGCGGCGGTCATGTTGATGACCAGCCAGCGCGTCGGCACTGTGATTGTCCTGCGCGATATTACCGACGACGTTCGCCGCGAACGCGCCCGCGATGCGCTGCTCGACAAGCTATCCACCGACGTACAGGCGCCGCTCGAAGAATTTGGGCGCACGGCGCTTGGCGAGCGCCAGCCGTTAAGCAGCTTCGCCCGCGAGATGACCCGCCACGCCGTCGCGCTGCAAAAGCTGATTGTGGAGATGCGCGAGCTAACGGCGAATCTCGACGCGCGCGGGTTGGAGCAGCGGCAGCGCGCGCTGCCGCTCGATACGCTCATCTGGGCGGTCGCGAACGAGTGGCGGCAGGTGGCGCAGGCGACGAACCTGACGCTTCAGGTGACCATCGCGCGGTCGGGGCTGTATATCCTGGGCGACGAACGCCGCCTGCGCTGGGCGCTCGGCAACCTGCTCGACAATGCGATCAAGTACACGCCGCCCGGCGGCACCCTGTCGCTGGAAGTCGTGGGGGAGAAAAATGGACGCGCCTTCCTGCGCGTGCGCGATAATGGCGTTGGCATCGCCCGCGCAGACCTGACGCAGGTATTTGCCCGCTTCGTTCGCGGCAATCCCATCACCGCGACCGGGCGTGCCATTCACGCGCCGGGAACCGGGCAGGGCTTGACGATTGCCCGCCAGATTTTCGAGGCGCACGGCGGCAGCATCAAACTCAAGAGCAAGCAGTTCGTCGGAACAGCCGTCTACGTGGCGCTGCCCCTCACGTCGCCGGTCAGCATGGAGATGCCGAAAGTCTATACGCCGGAGCTGATGGAAGGGGAAACGGTTCGCCTGAGCGTGTCGAAGTAACACGGGCGGAACATAAAAACGGGCGCGGCGATTTTCTCAACGCCGCGCCCGTTTTAGTTGTTTTTGTTACTCCAGCGTGAGCAGATACGCGACCAGATCGCCAATCTGCGCTTCAGTGTAGGCTTGCTCGTACACGTCGGGCATCAGGGGACCAAAACCCGGAACCAGGAACTCATGGGGATCAACTATCGACTGGCGCAGATACGCCTCGGCGCTCAAGCCGGGAACGCGCGTCTCGGCGCGGGTTGCCACGCCCGCGAGACCCGGTCCGACAATCGGATTGGTGGTATTCACAAGATGGCACGTCGAGCACGGCGGCGCGCCCGCGCCAATATCGCCGGTCACGAAGAGCGTCTGACCAGCCGTGGCGTCGCCCGCCGCTCCGCCGCCCGCTGCTGTATCGCCCCCTGCCTCGACGGTCGCTTCAACCGTTGCTTCAACTGTCGCTTCCACGGTGACTTCCACCGTGGCGGTCGGTATGGACGTCGCGGTTGCGGGCAGCGAGGTTGCCGTGGGAGGCAGCGGCGTTTCGGTCGGCGGAACGTCCGTGTCGGTCGGTACCACCGAGGTCGGTTCCAGTACAATGTCCACCTCGACAGTCGCATCGGTATCGGAGCGGCTGCCAAGCCCAATCGGGGTTGCCACCGTGCCGCACGCCGCCAGCAGGAGAATCCACAGCATAAACGCGAAACGAAAAGCAGGTCTCATGATGCGCTTGACCTTTGATGAAACCAGACCCTTTGTGAATGTCAGAACAAGATAAGTATACCCTAGCGAGGTCTGAGACGACAATACAGGGTTCGCAGCGGGAGCCGGGGAATTGTGGGGTGTTTAGCCGTCGGTCACGTCGCAACACGGGCGACCGAGCCAGTCGCCCCTACGATCCCAAACCCTTTTGATTCACCCCGCCTTCGCATCTAAAAAACGCTCAATGCGCGCGGACGCGCCGCGCGAAATCGCGAATTTTTTGCGCGGTGTTTTGCATCAGCGGCTTGCCATGCCCGAAGGCGGCGACCTCGGCGTCAAGTTCCGCCAGCCGGGCGATGGAGCGCCGGTTTTCGGTCATATCGACCGTGACCACCGGGATCGGCAGGCGCAGCTTGCCCAGGAGATGCATCATCGTGTCGCCGGTAATCAGCAGCCTGCGCTCCGGCTGCCAGAAGGCGACGTGACCCATCGCGTGACCGGGCGTGGCGACGACGTGCAGCCCGCCCATGACCGACGTCAGAATGTCGCCATCGTTCAACAGGTGATGCACCGGGGTCGATGGAAAGCGTGTAGGGGGAACGCGCAGCACGCGCGAGATGCCTTCGACCGA
>CALMDI010000201.1 GCA_937864975.1 uncultured Chloroflexota bacterium
GATCAGGAGGTAACCGCCGACCAGCAGGGCGATCACCGCCAGGGATTGAACGACGAACCGGCGGTCGCTGGTCTGCTTCACCGTCCGGTTCCAGAGCCAGTAGGCGAACGCCAGCAAACCCACCCCCGCGCTGATGAGAATGACCTGAACCCACAGCGGCGGCGCGCCGCCCGGCTCGACCGCCTCGACGGCGGCGCGGAGGCTGTTGAAGACAAGTTCCAGCGCCAGCCACGCCAGCGCGATCAGGAAGGTCGCCATCGTGGCGCGAACGAGGTACAGGCTCGCCTCGCCCGTCCTGAGCAGGCGCGGCGCGATCAGGCTGAGCGCGAGTCCGGCGACCAGCGCGATCACGAACAGATTTCCCGCTTCCACCGCTTCGGGAAAGCGGAAGCTTGCCCACAGCTCATTCACGAACAGCCCCGGGACGCGCTCCTGCCCGCGAATGCGCTGCGGAATGTCGAGGATGATCGGCAGAACGGTGAAGAACCAGCGGACAAACAGCAGCAGCGCCGCGCCGTTCACCACTCCCGGCGCGAGGTAAAGCAGCGCTCGGCGCTCCCCCGCGCTCGTTTTCCACAGCCGCCGCAGCGTGAGCGCCGCGTAGCCGAGCGCGCCCAGCGCCAGCCAGAAGAAAAATATGTACCCCAGCGTGTCGAGCGCGCGCGCGTAGTTGTCCAGCCCGACGTAGCCGCCGGGCGTGCGCCGCCAGCGCTGCAAGCTCACGAACAGGGCGAACGCCACCGGAAAGATTCCGAACAGAAAGATAATCGCCCCGGCGGGCAGGAGGAAGGCATACGCCGTGAGATTTTCAAGGAGCAGCCGCCCCCGGCGCGTGTGAAAGAATCCGGTGGTCGGGCGGGCGTGAGAGGCGGTCGTCATAAGGCTTGGGTTCCTGATGGCGTCTGCCGCTTATTGTAGCCAATCAGGACGGTCAGACAAACGGGGCGTGGGTTCTTTACCGAATGTTAACAGGGCGCGCATCCATTATTCCGGCGTGTCGCGCGTCATCAGCTCGCCCTGCGGAAACGACAGGAATTCCGGCACCGATGCGCCCGCCAGCAGCTTCACGACCGCATCCACCGCGATCCGCGACGACGCCTCGCGGTCAACGCTGACCGAGCCGCGCAGATAATGCCCGTCGCGGATAAACTGCTGCGCGCGTTCTTCGCCGCCGATGCTGACGATATCCACCGCGCCTTCCGGCACCTCGGCTTCTTCGAGCGCGCGGATCGCGCCAAACGAGGCGGCGTCGTCAACGCTCAGGATCATGTCGAAAGCTTCGCCGCGTTCGAGCAGCGACCGGATGGCGTCGTAGCCATTGTCCAGCGTCACGCCGGGGTACCGACCGACGATCTCCGCGTCCGGCGCGATTTCGCGCAGGGCTTCTTCCATACCGGCGGCGCGCTCGTCCGCCGTCGCCAGCCCCGGATAATTCAGGAGGACGACCTTTGCCTGCCCGTTCCTCTCATCGCGAATAATTTCGCCTGCCAGCCGACCCGCCGCTCTGCCGACCTCGCGGTTTTCCCCGTCGAGGGTGACGGCACCGCCCACGAATGTGTTGGCGGTGGTGAATACGAGCGGCAGCCCGGCGCGGCGCGCGGCGTCCAGCGTTTGATCGAGAACGTCACTTTGGAGCGCGCACAGGATAAACGCTTTCGCGCCCTCCACGCGCGCCCGCTCGATCAACGTGATCTGGCGATACTGGTCAAGCCCGCTGTCGTACGCTCGAAAGGCGAGACCGTGCTCGGTGGCGCGGTCTGCCATCAGGCGCGCGAGCGCCGCCTGAAACTCGCCGTCCAGCGTGCAGGCGATATAGGCGATGAAGCCATCCGATCCCACTTTCGCGCGCGCGGCGGCGGCTTCTTCCGCCGATGGAAGCACGTCTTCCCCGGTACCACGCGCGCCAGAAATCACGGTTCCCTGCGGCGCGACCGCGGGTCGCAGCGTCAGCAGCGCGACGACAATTCCCGTGAGAATGAGGACCGCCACGACAATCCCCGCGACGACGCTGCATGACGGTGGGCGGCGCGCCGCAGGGGACGAGGGCACGTAGACGACCGGGTCGCTGGCGCGGCTGATGCGCCGCCCGACCGCCATGTTCAGCGAATCTGCCATCGATTCGATGCTGTCCGGGCGCTCGTCGGGGCTGCGGCGCAGCCCTTGCAGCACCAGCGTATCGACTTCCTCAGGGATAGACGGGTTGATCTCCCGCAGGCTGGGCGGCTCTGTCGTGGCGTGGAGCCGAATCAGTTCCGCCAGCCCGCCCTCGCTGAAGGCATACGGCGCGCGCCCGACCAGCATGTGATACAGGATGGCGCTCATACTGTAAATGTCGGAGCGATGGTCAATCGGGTCGCCGCTCAACTGTTCCGGCGAGGCATACAGAGGGGTTCCGATGACTGTGCCCGACTCGGTCAGGTCGAGCGACACTTCCGCCAGCTTCCCCAGCCCGAAATCCGCCAGGTAGGCATTGCCCAGGTCGTCGAGCAGGATATTCGTCGGCTTCAGGTCGCGGTGGATGATGCCGCGGCTGTGGGCGTGCGCCAGCCCCTGCGCCGCCTGCGTGAAAATGTCCAGCGCGCGATCCAGATTGAGCGCGCCGCTCTGGAGCAGCTCCTGCACCGAGCCGCCGCGCAGCAGCCGCATGGCGATGTAGGACGATTCCGTGTCCACCGCGCCGTAGTTGTAAATGGGGACGATGTGAATGTGTTCCAGAGTCGCAATCACCCTGGCTTCCTGAATGAAGTAGGGCTGGTAATTTTCCTGCGCCAGCGGATTCGCGCGAAAGTTGATGACCTTCATCGATACGGAACGATTGACCGACTGCTGAACCGCGCGGTAAACCACGCTCATCGCGCCACGCCCGATGCGTTCCTGCACGATGAAATCCCCGATTTGCCGGTTCGCCAAATCGTCGAACATCGAGAAGCGTCAAGCCCCTGTTATGCGCCCTTGAACACGGCGCTAAGTGTAGCACTAATCTTGTGGCTACGACGAGGAATTAACAGCCGGGGTTGTGGTTACTGGAGAGACGAGCCTACGCGCCATAACAGGTCAATGATTTGAAAATGGCGCTGCGCCGCCGAGGGTTCAAAACCTCGGCTACCAGCAATTACTGGAAGTCCCTGAAGGGACTGCAACGCTTCCCCAACCTCTTCAGAGGTTTCCAGCTTTTCGGTAGCCCGACGTTTTGAACGTCGGGCGGCGCGAGCAGATTTTAAATCGTCCCGATAGACCCCTGGAAGGCGTCGACATTATGACGCCGAGGCGGTCGTTTCCGGAGTCGCGGAAATTCGGTCCGCGGTCACTGTCACGCCGGGCGGGAAGAGGATGATTTCCGGCACCGTGCCGCCCGCCAGCAGCCGAATGGCGGCGTTGAGCGCGATACGCGATCCAAGCTCACGGTTCGTATTGACGGAACCGCGCAGGAAATTACCGGCGGCAATGTAGTCCAGCGCGAGCGGCTCGGCGTTGGCGCTGGTAATCGCCACGTCGTCCGGCGTCAACCCGGCTTCTCGCAGGGCGTCAATCGCGCCGAACGACCCGGCGTCGTTGATGCTCACGATCACGTCGAACGGCGTGCCCGCGTCCAGAAGCTGCTTGATCGACTCGTAGCCAAATTCGCGGGTAAAGCCGCGGTACACCCCGACAATCGTTGCGTCGGGCGCGCGTTCGAGCAGACCGTCGCGCACGCCTTGAACGCGCCGCTCGCTCGAAGGAAAGCCGGGATATGCCAGGATGACGACGTTTGCCTCGCCGCCGCGTTCGTCGCGGATAATGTCTCCCGCCAGTGTGCCAGACGCACGTCCTGTCGCGTAATCGTCCGCGTTCAGCATCACCCCGTAGCCCGATTCAAATAAGGTGACGAATACCACCGGTATGGTCGCCTCGCGCAGGGCTTCGAGCGTCGGTTTGAGCAGATCGATGTCGAGCGGGCACAGGATGAATGCCTTCGCGCCGTCGAGCCGCGCGCGCTCGATCTGGGTCACCTGCACGTAGGGGTCGCCTTCACTGTCGTAGGCGCGGTAATTGAGACCCTGCCCGGCGGCGAAATCGCCCAATTCGCGCGCGCGCGTCGCCTGAAAAATACTCTCCATCGTGCAGGCGATATAGGCAATGAATCCGCCCTCGCTAAGCTGCTGGCGCGCCATCGCAATGTCTTCAGCCGACGGCTCGACGTCCGCAGCCGTACCCATAATGCCCGTTAAGACGGTCGCCGTCGGCGCGGCGTCCGTCGCGCCAGGTGGGCGATTGATGACCCACCAGCCGATGCCGAGCAGCAGGACGACGGCAAGCAGCGTCAGCACGCCCCGCGTCTGACGCCGCTGCAACAGGCTTTTTGTTTCACGCGATTGGTGCACCGCGCGCAGCGCCGGGTTGCTCCCGGTGCTGTAGCGCCGTCCGAGCGCCGCGTTGAGCGCGTCCGCCATCTCCTCGGCGTCCGCGTAGCGCTGTCGCGGGTCTTTTCGGAGCGCCCGCATCACGACGGCTTCCACTTCCGGTGGGATTGCCGCGTTAAACTGCCGCATTTTGGGCGGCTCGTCTTCCAGGTGCATCCGAATGAGCGCCATGATGCTGCCGCCCGTCATCTCGAACGGCACGCGACCGGTCAGAATTTCATACGTGAGAATGCCGAGGCTGTAAATATCGGCGCGATGGTCAATCGACTCGCCGCGCAGCGCTTCCGGGGGCACGTAGGCAGGCGTGCCCACCAGATGCCCAGGCTTGGTCAGGTCGGGATTTGCCAGCGCCTTTGCCAGTCCAAAGTCGGTCAGGTAGGCGTTGCCATGATTGTCGAAAAGAATATTGCTCGGCTTCAGGTCGCGATGAATGATGCCGGCGCGGTGCGCGTAAGCCAGACCGCGGGCGATCTGCGTGATGATGTCCGCGGCGCGATCCAGCGGAATCGGACCCTCTTTGAGCAGATCAGCGAGCGTGCCGCCGCGCAGCAGGCGCATGGCGATAAAGGCGTTCTCGCCTTCCGAGGAAATGCCGTAATCGAAGACGGGCAAAATGTGAATGTGTTCCAGCGAGGCGATCAGTTCCGCTTCCTGGGCGAAGCGGCGTCGGAATTCGCCATCGTCACCCAAGCCAATGTCCAGCTTGATGACCTTGAGGGCAACGTCGCGCTGAAGCGACGGCTGGTAGGCGCGGTACACGACCGCCATCGCGCCCCGACCGATGCGTTCTTCCGCGATGTAGTCCCCAAGCTGCTGCCCTAAATACCGATCTGGCATCGACGCATTCCGCTAAGTCCTCAATCGCCTTCATTTTAGGCGAGCAGGGGGGAAATTACTATAGTTCTTTCGAATTGTAATAAGCGCGGAAGCCGCCTCAATCGGCGGTGGATGCGAGGATTTCCTGAGTCAGGATGTCGCGGGGCGGCACGCGGAAAATTTCGGGGACGGTGCTCCCCGCCAACAGCTTTGTTGCGGCGTCAATCGCCGCACGCGAGAACCGCTCGCGCCCAACCTCGACCGAGCCGCGCATGTAATAGCCATCGCGAATGTACTCGCGCGCCAGCGCTTCCGCGTCAATACTGCTGACGATGACGCGGTCAGGTGAGATGCCATAAGCTTCCAGCGCGCGAATCGCGCCAAACGACCCCGCGTCGTTAATGCTGACGATGGCGTCAACGTCGATGCCGTCGGCGAGCAGGGCGGCAGTCGACTCGTAGCCGAAATCCTGCGTGCCGCCGCGGTAGCGCCCGACAATGGTTGCCCCCGGCGCAAATTCCAGAACGCCCGCCTCCAGCCCATTCGCGCGCGTAATCAGGGTGGCGAGGTCGGGATAATCGAGGATGACGACGTTTGCGCGTCCGTCCATCTCGTCGCGGATGATCTGCCCCGCGAGGCGACCGGCGCTCAAGCCCATCTGATAATCGTCGCCTGCCAGCAAGACGCCGCCATAGCTCGGCATGTCTGAGTGCATAAACACCATCGGAATACCGGCGTCCCGCGCTGATGCCAGCGTGGAGTCGATCAGTTCGACGTCCAGCGGGCAGACGATCAGGAGCTTCGCGCCCTCGGCGCGCGCCCGCTCGATGAGCGGAATCTGACGGGCGCGGTCGGTGTCGCTGTTGTACACCCGGTACGCCAGTCCATACGACTGCGCGAAATCGCGCATTTCCCGCGCCTGCGTCGCGAAGTACTCGCTGCTCTGGTTGCAGGCAATGAAGGCGATAAAGCCGTCCTCGCCCAGGTGCGCCCCCGCCAGCGCGATTTCGGATGGCGTAGGTGTGAAATCGTGGAACGTGCCGTCCTGTCCGGCGAGTACAGTCGGGGGCGGCGGCAGGGCAGGCGCGCGGGTGGCGAGCGCGACGGCAATCAACGCGAGCAGCGCCAGCGCCGCCACCATCGCGGCAATCGCGCGCGACGAGCGCCACGCGGGGAAGCTGGGCAGCGTCGGCAGCGAGGGTTTGCTCGCCGCCAGCGTCGAGGACGGCGTGACGGCTGCTGCTGCGGACGCCGTTGTCGTGGTTCGGTGACGACCCAGCGCCCGATTCAAGTCGTCTGCCATCCCCTCGGCGTTCGGATAGCGGTCGCGCGGCTCTTTCTGAAGCGCGCGCAGGACAACCGCTTCGACTTCCGGCGTGATTTCCGGGTTGAACTCGCTCGGTGGTGGAGGCGGTTTTTCGAGGTGCTGGTAAATGACGGAAACCAGGTGGGTTTCCGACGCTTCAAAGGGCGGGCGTCCGGCGAGCATGTGGTAGAGCAGAACGCCGAGGCTGTAAATATCGGAGCGTTGGTCGATGATCTCGCCCCGGAGATGCTCCGGCGACATATAGGCGGGCGTGCCGACGATGCTGCCGGAGCGCGTGACGTCAATCGTTTCGCCGATCACTTTCGCCAAGCCGAAGTCCGCGACGAAGGCGTTGCCCGCGTCGTCGAGCAATATATTATTTGGCTTCAGGTCTCGGTGGATGATGCCCTGCTGATGCGCGTAGCCAATCCCGCGCGCGACCTGCGTGAACAATTCCCCTGCCCGCCGGAGCGGCAGCGCGCCCCCGCGGAGCATGGTGCCCACCGTACCGCCGCGCAGCAGCCGCATGGCGATGTACGCCAGCTCATCCTCGATAACACGGAACTGATAGACAGGAAGAATGTGAATATGTTCCAGCGTGGCGACC
>CALMDI010000202.1 GCA_937864975.1 uncultured Chloroflexota bacterium
CTTCAAAACGTTGTATTTCACTCATAGCTCAAACCTCATCCCTCAAAGCTAAAAGATTCAGGCTCAGGCTTCCAACAAAAAAGGCGCCCACGAAGGACACCTTTACAAAGGCGACGACCGGATTCGAACACGGTGTCCAGGGTCTTGCGGACCCTTGCATAGCCACTCTGCTACGTCGCCAGACACTACGCTCCACAGGAAGAGCGAGAGGCGACGACCGGATTCGAACCGGTGATCAGGCTTTTGCAGAGCCTTGCCTTGCCACTTGGCCACGTCGCCAGACAAGAGAGCATTATAGTGTTGGACGCCCCGTTTATCAAGACAGAACCGCGTGCGCGCGTGAGAAAATACGGGACGCACGAAGCTGGAGCGGGATCACCGTCTCGGTCGCCCGCTTTCGATTGCTTCCCCGCTTGCGCGCCTGTTCAAAACCCGTAACAATTAACAGCATGACCGACCCGGATGAACTTCACCCCGAAACGGAAGACGACGCCTTGACGGACGTCGATGAGCTGGGCGGCGACGTCGATATTCTCGCGTCGCTGCCGGACGAAGGCTCGCCCCTCCACGGCGACACGGCTTACGACGCGCTCGAAGAAGCCGACGAGCTGGGCGGCGATGCGGCGATCCTCGAATCGCTGCCGGACGATGACCCCTCGCCCGATGACGGCGTGCTCGAAGCCATGCTCGAACCGCTGGATATGGAGCATGAGGGCGAAGCCGCCGAGTTCGGTGACGAGGCTGCCGAAACGGTCGTCTATTCCGAAACGCCCGATTACGATGTCGATTTTCTGGATATCGATGCGGCGCTGGCATCGGTCGCGTCGCTGCCCGACGTGCTTGCCGAGCGTGAAGCCGCCGAGCGCGCGGCGCGCGAAGCGGCTCATCGACGTGAGCCGATGTACGAGCCTGCCCCCCGCCGACCGCGCTACCCGGTTCAGGCGCCCCCGCCCGTGACTCTACGGCGCGGACAGCCGGGGTCGGTGGTTCCCGCGCTCCTGCTCATCGGCATCGGCGCGTGGCTCACGTTTGCCGTCACCGCCCCGAACGCGGTGCCGTTAAATCCGTCGCTGGTGCTCATCGTCGTCGGCGCGGCGGTGGTGGTGACACTGTTCGCGCAGTGGTTCACGATGCGCCGCTGGTCGCGCGGCGTCTTTTTCTTTGCGCTGCTCGCGCTGCTCATCGGCGGCACGGTCTACGCCGCGACCGTCTTTCCCACGGCGGCGAGTCTGCTGGGTCCGCTCATCCTCCTGATGGTCGGCGTTGCCTTCTGGCTCACGGGCTTGTTTTCGCGCCCTACGGATCGCCGCCTGCTGCTGCCCGGCGCGCTCTTCATCGTCGCGGCGGTGACCGTGCTCGCCGTCTCCTATGGCGCGCTGCCCGCGGCATGGCTCGCCGGGATCGCGCCGCTCTGGTACGTCGTCGTCGCCGTGATCGCCATCCTCTGGCTGCTGCCCATCCTGTTCAAGCGGCGGGGCTAAGCCGTTGTGCGTATCGCCATTGACGCCAGCCGCACGACCGTTCCGCGCGTCACAGGCACGGAGCACTACGCGCTTCAACTGATCCGGTCGCTCATCCGCCTGAATTCCGAACACACCCTCACGCTCTATTTCCGCGACGAGCCGACCAATGCTTTGTTCGCCTCGTCGCCGCTGGTACACATGCGCGTCCTGCCGCAGCGCCGTCTATGGACGCACACGCGGTTTGCGTCCGCGCTTCAACGCGACAAGCCGGACGTGACCTTTGTTCCGGCGCACGCGCTGCCGCTGGTATTTCCGGGTCGCGCCGTCGTCACCGTCCATGATCTCGGCTTTCGCCGCTTTCCGGCGGCGCATCCCTGGTATCCGCGTCTATACCTCGATCTCTCGACCCGTGCCAGCGTGCGCCGCGCCGACCTCGTATTGGTCGATAGCCACGCCACCGGGGATGATCTTGAGCGCTTTTACGACCTACCGCGCGCGAAAATGCGCGTCGTCTATCCCGGCGTTGACCCGCCGGAAATGGGCGATCCGGCAGCCGTTCGGCGCAAATACGGTCTGCCGGATCGCTATTTTCTGTTCGTCGGCACGCTTCAGCCGCGCAAAAATATTGCCCGTCTCGTGCAAGCCTTTGCACTCTGGAAAGCGGCGCATCCCGGCGATGACGCCGCGCTGGTGCTCGCCGGCGGCAAGGGCTGGCTTCACGACGAGGCGTGGACGGCGGGCGTAGAAGGCGTGATTCTGCCCGGCTACGTGGACGAAGCCGATAAGGGGGCGCTGTACGCCGGGGCGCTGGCGCTGGTCTTTCCGTCGCTCTACGAAGGGTTTGGCTTTCCGGTGTTGGAGGCGATGCACTCCGGCACGGCGGTCATTTGCAGCGGCACATCCAGCCTGCCGGAACTCGGCGGCAGCGCCGCGCTCTACGTCGATCCGCTGGATGTCGACAGCATCGCGGCGGCAATGGGACGGCTCTCCGACGATGAGGCGTTACGACAATCTCTACGCGCCAGCGGCTACCAGCAGGCGCTGGCGTTCACCTGGCGAGCCGCCGCGCAGGCGACAATGGCGGCGCTTGAGGAGGCGGGTCAGCGGTGAAACGTCGAGCAGATTTCCTCTTGCCCTTAATTACAATTGTTGTATAGTTTGATGCGTAGGCTGTCTTTATCGCGCAACAAGTATCCTGCGCGGCTCGATCATCCAGAAAGCCAGTCCACGAGTCCAGGATTTATGACACCTCGTATTTTAGTCGTACAACTGGCAGACATTGGCGATCTCGTTCTCTCGACGCCCGCGCTCGCGGCGCTCCGCGACTGCTTCCCGGACGCCCACGTTGCCCTGCTCACCACGCCGCACAGCGCGCCGCTGGTCGAGGGGACGGGTCTGGTGGACGAGATCATTCCGTTTGAGAAGCATGTCTTCGACAGCCCGAAAGCGCTCCTGAGTCCCGCCAACCTTTCGCGGATGCAGGCGCTCTCATTCCGCCTGCGTCGCGGCAACTTCGATACGATCCTCTTTTTCCATCACTTTACGACCCGTTTCGGCGCGCAGAAGTTCGCGGCGCTGGCAATGGCGGCGGGCAGCAAGCGCCGCGTCGGGCTGGATAACGGCAACGGCTTTTTCCTAACCGACCGTCTCCCCGACGAAGGCTTCGGCGCGCAGCATCAGGCGCGCTACTGGCTCAATCTGGTTGGGCTGCTCGGCGCGGACACATCGGCGCGACCCGCGCAGGTGGCGATTGCCGAGGATTTGTCCTTTTTGCCCGCGGCAATTCAGCCCAAGTTCGAGACCGACCGCATTCGGATCGCCATTCACCCCGGCAGCGGCGGGTTCAGCCTTGCCCGGCGTTGGGACGCCGACAAATTCGCCGCCGTCGCGGACGCGCTGTACAAGGAGTTCGACGCCGAGATTATCCTCGTCGGCGGCGAGAGTGATGACGTGGGCAGCGTGCGCGCCGCGATGCGGAATAAGCCGGTGGATATGAGCGGGCGTACCAATTTGCCGCAGCTTGCCGCCGTGCTTGAAGCCTGCGACCTGTTCATCGGCTCCGACGGCGGCGTCATGCACATCGCCGCCGCGGTTGGAACGCCTGTCGTCGCTATCTTCGGTCCCAGCAACCCCGATGCGTGGCGTCCGTGGACGCCGGGCGGGCGATCTGTCGTCGTCACCAGCGGCGCGCAGTGCTCCCCGTGCAGCTATGTCGGGCACAGCATCGGGCTGCGTAATGGCTGCGAGGCGCGCACCTGTATGCATATGGTGACGGCGGGGCAGGTGATGAGCGCGGCGCGCGCTCTGCTCGCGCAGGTTCGCTCGTTGGAAGTTGCCGCGGTCAGTCACGGCGTCGGCACGTCGGTTGTGCGCGAATTGCCCTATCAGAATGCGTTTCTGCCGTCGCGCATGGTCTGGAATGGCGCCAGCATGGAACGCGGCGCGTCGTCGCCGGAGCGGGTCACGATTCTCGGCGTGCCAGTTGATGCCGTTACCTATGACAGTTGGCTGGCGCTCGTCGAGCGCTGGCTTCAGGATCGACGCATTGGACGTCCGCATCACGTTTGCACGGTCAATCCCGAGTTCATTATGATCGCGCAGAAAGACCCCAACTTTTTCAACGTGCTTCAGCGCGCCGACCTGTGCATCCCCGACGGCGTCGGTTTGCTCTGGGCGGCGCGGCGTCTGGGGCATCCGCTGCCGGAGCGCGTCACCGGCTCGGACGGCGTGCCGCTGATTGCCGAGCGCGCCGCGCGCGAAGGCTGGCGTCTGTTCTTCCTGGGCGCGCAGCCCGGCGTTGCCGACCGCGCCGCCGAAATTCTGATGGCGCGGCATCCGGGGCTGAAGATCGTCGGCACCTACAGCGGCAGTCCCGCGCCCTACGAAGAAGATGAGCTGGTCGAGCAGGTCAACGCCAGCGGCGCGGACATTTTGTTCGTCGCCTACGGCGCGCCCGTGCAGGATAAATGGATCGCGCGCAATCTGCCGCGCCTGCGTGTGAAAATGGCGATGGGCGTCGGCGGCGCCTTCGACTTCATCGCCGGCGTCGTGCCGCGCGCCCCGCTGTGGATGCAGCGCCTGGGGCTGGAATGGCTCTACCGCCTGTATTTGCAGCCGCGCCGCATCCGCCGCATGTTGCGCCTGCCGCGCTTTGTGCTCGCCGTCCTGCGCCGCGGCAGCCTGCCGCCGCAGTTCTGACCCAAACCTCTATCTTGGCGGCTTGGCGGTTCAAATTTTCTCCTCCTGCCGCTCGATTGTGGTAAGCTGGATGCCGTAATACGTTCGCACCCAGGATACACCGCGCGTTGCAAGACCATCATCGCCTTTTATCCCTCATCCCAAAACTCGCCGGGCATCGCGTGCTCGTGCTTGGCGACGTCATTCTCGACGAATACCTGATCGGCAAGGCGACCCGCATGAGCCGCGAAGCGCCCGTTCCGGTGCTGGAATTCGAGGCGCGCAAGCTGATTCCCGGCGGCGCGGCAAACCCGGCGGCGAATATCGCCGCGCTCGGCAGCACGGCGCTGCAAGTTGGCGTGATCGGCTCGGACGCCGAAGGGACGGCGCTGCGGCAGGTGCTTCAGTCCATCGGCATCGAGACGAACACGCTGGTGGTCGATGCCGGACGAACGACGACGGTCAAAACGCGCGTCATGGCGCAGATGGGCTTGCGCTTCCCGCAGCAGGTCGCGCGGCTCGACCGGCTCTCGCGCGAACCCCATAGCGAGGACACCGACCGGCAGGTGCGTGCCTTCGTGCAGGAGCAGATGCGGCAGGCAGACGCCGCGCTGCTGTCCGATTATCACGTCAGCCTGCTCACGCCCGCGCTGGTGGACAGCGTGCGCGCATTGGCGCGGCGTGACATGTTACTGGCGGCGGACGCGCAGGGCGATCTCGACAAATACACCGGGTTCGGGTTGGTGAAATGCAATGCCGACGAAGCCCGGTTCTACCTGCGCCGCGCCTTACCCGATGACGCCGCCTTTGCCGACGCGGCGCGCGAGCTTTGCCAGCGCCTTCGCCTGACCCGCGCCATGATTATCACGCGCGGCGCGGACGGCGCGACGGTGGCGGAATGCGACGGCACCGTGACCCACTGCCCATCTCCCGCCGTCACCGACGTTTACGACACGGTCGGGGCGGGCGATACGGCAGTTGCCGTCCTCACGCTGGCGGCGCTGGCAGGCGCGACCCCCGCCGAAGCGGCGCTCCTGTCGAATTATGCCAGCGGGGTCGTCGTTCGCCGCGTCGGCAACTACACGCCCACGCCGGGGGAGCTTTCGCAAGCGATTTCGGGCGGGCTTTCGTAATGACAAACGCAACAGATAAGCGCTCGGTGAAAATCCCCTCGCGCCGCGTGCGTACGCTTGCTTCTTTTGCTATACTCAATTAGTAGATGGATCTAATATCGGCTGCTCTGACGCATGATCGTTTTACGATGGCGTGAAACGGTCGATACTTTCGCTGCGCGGAAAATGCTATCTATTCGGGAGGAACTCCATGATGCGTAGGCTTCTTTTGTTCGTCGTCGTTTCCATCGCCCTGCTTGCGCCTGTCGTGCCGACGCTGGCACAGGATGGAACCACCGTTCTCGACACCATCGCGGCGAACGACCAGCTCAACACGCTGCACTCCGCGATCATCGCGGCGGGACTGGTGGGCGAGTTGTCGGGACCCGGTCCCTACACCATCTTTGCCCCAACCGATGATGCCTTCCGCGCGCTGCCCACCGCGACCCTCGAAGCGCTGAACAGCAATCCGGCGGCGCTGGCGGATCTGGTGCGCGCGCACGTGATCGTGGGCGAGGCGCCTGCAGATACGCCCGGCGGCGCGGATGCCAGCGGTGCGCTGCAAGCCTCGAATGGCGTCGTGATTCTAATCGACGCTGTTTTGACGCCGCCTCCGTCTGCCCAGGTCATCGCGGCTGCCGCCGAGTCGATTCCGGTTGACGAAATCGTGCTGATTCTCGGCGCTGCCCCGATTTACATTGACCCGCCGACCCACGGCAATCAGATCATTCCATCCGGCAGCGGTCTGCTGCTGTGCCAGACGGCGTGGATCAGCGAGCTTCGCGGCAACTTTGCCAAGCTGCGTGATCTGCCCGGCTGGATTCCCACCAACTCGTTCGTCTTCGGCAGCAGCGGCTTCGGCTGCTAACGCACGTCACTGCACGAAACCGGAGGGGCGCATCGTCATGCGCCCCACTTGATTCCCTACACGTTGTAAAGCTCGCCGTACTTCATCCTTAGATAAGCGATATACGGCTCAATCCGCATCGGTCCGCCTGTGGTGCGCTCGACCAGTTCGCTCGCCGTGTATTTGCGCCCGTGCTGATAGACGTTCTCGCGCAGCCAGCCGTGCAGCGTGTCGAATTTGCCCTGACCGATCTCGTCCTTAATCGCTGGATGCGCCTGAGTCGCCGCGTCGTAAAACTGCGCGCTCAGGATATTTCCCAGCGTGTCCCCCTGAAACGCGCCGCCAATCGTCCCCCCATACCAGTGAACGTCCTGTAAGACGCCGTCACGGTCATCCGGCGCGGTGATGCCCAGATCGGAGCGATAGCGGTCATGCCATGCGTCAGGCAGGTGGCGCATTTCCAGCTTGCCGTCGAGCAGGTCAAGCTCAAGATCGAACCGCAGCATGACGTGCAGGTTATACGTCACTTCGTCGGCGTCGGTGCGGATCAGCGAGCGCTGCACCTTGTTGATGGCGCGATAAAACGTCTCCAGCGACACGTCGCCAAGCTGCTGCGGGAACGCGGCTTGCAGCTTCGGGAAGTAATGCTCCCAGAACGGGCGGCTGCGTCCAACGATGTTTTCCCACAGGCGCGACTGGCTCTCGTGCACGCCCGCCGAGGTGCCGTCCGCAAGCGGCGTGCCTTCGTAGTCGCGCCGGATGCCCTGCTCGTACATCGCGTGACCGGCTTCGTGCAGGGTGCTGAACAGCGCGTCTGTCAGGTCGTTTTCCTGAACGCGCGTCGTGATCCGCACGTCGCCAAGCGAGAACTTGGTCATGAATGGATGATGCGTTTTGTCCTGCCGCCCGCGCTCGAAGTCGTAGCCGTAATCCCGGATCACGCTCAGCCCAAAGGCGAGCTGCTCGGCTTCGGGATAACGCTGAAGGACGGCGCTGTTATCGACCGGCGGCTGCGACGTGATCGCCTGCACCAGCGGCACCAGCGCGTTACGAAGCTCCCCAAACAGCGCGCGGACGGTCGAGGCTTTCATGCCCTCATCACTCAGGTCGATGTGGGGGTCGGCAAGATGCTCGTAGCCGGGAAAGAAGCCACTGAAGCGTCGGCTGAGGTCGAGCGTCTTTTCCAGCAGCGGACGCACCGATTCGAAATCATTGGCGGGGCGGGCGCGCGTCCACACGTCATACGTCAGTCCGGTGTGATTCGCCGTCTCCGCCACGAAGTCCGACGGCACCCGCACGAAACGCTGGTAATCGCGCCACGTCACGCGAATTAACGCCGCGTCGTCCGAGTCGGCGGGAAGGCTGTCGGCGTAAGGTCGTAAATCGTCCAGCAGGTGACCCACGGCGGCATCCGTGAACTTTTCGTGTGTCAGGCGTGCCAGCGTCGACATCTGGCGGGCGCGCGCTTCCGCGCCGCCGGGCGGCATGTACGTCGCCTGATCCCAACCCAGGACGGCATTGGCGGAACCGAGATCGTTCACTTCCAGCAGTCGGGCTTTGAGGGCGTTCAATTTAGCTTCCAAGACCTTGTCCCTTCAACTAATTTTGAATGTTAAAATCTGTCCATGCGGAAATTATGACACAGGACATCGGGCGTCTCAAGGCGGCGTTGACGCGGTATGCGCCGCGCGTTAGAGTGTTGCGATGCGCTACGACAACCCTGACCCCGACAGCTTTAACCCGCTCGTCTGGTCGATTGTCCGGCAGATTCCGGCGGGGCAGGTCTCGACCTACGGGCAGATCGCGTCGATGATCCCGCCCCCCGACGGCATCGAACCGCCCGACTTTGACCGCCTCGGTCCGCGCTGGGTAGGCGACGCAATGAACGCCGTTTCCCGCATCGACGACCCGACGATTCCCTGGCATCGCGTCATCAACGCTAAAGGCGGTATCAGCCTGCCGCCGGGGAGCAAATCCGCCGTGTTGCAGCGGCAGCGCCTCGAAGACGAGGGCGTGCTTTTCGGCAAGGGGGAGACGGTCGACTTGAATACAGTCGGCTGGGAAGGTCCCGACGCAAGCTGGCTGCGTTACCACGGTTTCAACCCGCCGCGTCCCCTGCGAAAACCGCCGGAAGCGGGCGGACAGTTACCGCTCTTTTAGTACTGAGGGTTGAGGATTGAGGGTTGAGTGAAAAGCAGTGAAAAGTTGAAAGGTACGAACCTTACTTCTGACTTTTCACTTTGAACTGTATTTTACTCAATCCTCAACCCTCAAACCTCACGACTTCTTTAGAACCATTCCCCTGGCGTCGTGAGCGGCTCGTAATGCTCGATGTAGTCCAGCGCGTCGGCTACCGTTGGAGCGAGATGATACAGCGCCCGCGTGTCGGGACGGGTGAAGTGCTCGGCGGTCAGGCGTTCAAAGAACTGAATAAGGTGGTTGTAAAAGCCGTCGGCGTTCAGAAAAACGACCGGTTTGGTGTGAAAGTCGAGCTGTCGAAGGGTCAGAATTTCCAGCACTTCTTCCAGCGTGCCGAAGCCGCCGGGCATGGCGATGAACGCATCGGCGCGCGCTTCCATTGCCGCCTTGCGCTCGCGAATGTCGCTCGTGACGATAATCTCATCTGCGAGGTCAAACGCCATGTTGCGCGAGGCAAACGCCTGCGGCAGGATGCCGACGATGTGCCCGCCGCCCGCGTGGGCGGCTTTCGCCACTTCGCCCATCAAGCCCACGTTCGTGCCGCCGAAAATTAGACCCCAGTCTCGCCGCGCGATTGCGTCACCGAGGGCGCGGGCAGCGGCGAAAAATGCGGGGTCAACCTGATTGCTGGATGAGCAGAAGACGCAAATGGAACGGGCGGGCATGAGGCGCCTCGTACAGGGTCAGTACGCCCGCCGATTATAACGACGTTGTCGAGGTAAATGAAATCGCGTGCCTAGTTTGCCCAGTGCCGGGTCGGATTCGTGGTCGCGGCGCGCACGATGGCGACGACCTGCGGCGCGATGAACGGCTTGGCGAGGAAACTGACGGCGCCGTGCTCTTTCGCCTGGGAAATCCAATCCGTGCTGCCGTGGACGCTCATCATAATGACCGGAATCGAGGGGTGATGCTGGTTGAGTTCCTTGACGAAGCGCACGCCATCCATTTCCGGCATACGCACGTCCGTCATGATGACGTCGAAGGCGTTGTCACGCATGAGGATTTTGAGCGCTTCGGTCGCACTCCCGGCGCTGACACAGGCATGACCGGCGCGCTGCAAGATCACGTCGATCAGAAACCGCTGCGCGTCGTCGTCGTCCACCACCAGTACACGCGCCATAACAGGCTCCCTACCGTAATAAACTTCAAACTCATCCTAAACCCGGGATCGCGCGAAGTAAACGACGAACGCCTTAATGGTCACGCCACGTTTCAATTTTGTATGATTCTCGGCAGAAGGAACGATTGAGGCTGAGATCGGGGGATCAGGCAAAGCGAGGTGAGGTTTCGATCCTGAAGATCGCAGAACGCGATCCATTTAACACTCAGCCCCCCGGCGCGGTGACGTTGATGGTTACGCGGTGCCAGGCGTTGTTGATGTAGCCTTTGAAATTCCAGATCGTGCGTGGGTCTTCCGGCTGCGTGTTCGCCGCCGAATCCCACGCGCGGGCGATCAACTCGTGTTTTCCCTCGGTCAGGTTGAGCCGCGCTCGCCAGAAACGCCACGCGGTCGGCACGTCGCGGTTGCCGGGCTGCGCGAGAAGCTCGGTCTGCTGCCAGGTCTTGCCGCCGTCCGGCGAGACGTCGACGCGCTCGACCGGGCGCGCGCCGCCTGCCAGCGCGAAACCGAACACCAGCACATCCCCCGCCGGGATGGTTTCACCTTCCATCGGTCCGCAGATGAGCGCGTTCACCGCTAGCTCGCCGAGCATGATGCCGCCTGACCAGTCAACGTTGCTCGCGTTAATGTAGGAGGGAAACAGCTTATAAGCGTGCGCCTGATAGTAGTTATCCGACGGCTTCGCCTGCACGGAAATATCCGACAGCCATTTGACGCTGCGCGCGCCGATGTAGCCAGGCACAATCGCGCGCAGCGGGAAGCCGTGAACAGGCGGCAGCGGCTCGCCGTTCATCTCGTAGGCGAGCAGAACGTCGTGCTGCAGCGCGCGGGCAAATGGAATTGACCCGCCGAACGGGAAGGTATTGCCTTCTTTTTCGACCTGATCGAGTCCCAGAAAGGCGACGTGCCCGGCGTGCCCGTGCGCGCCCGCCGCCGTCAGCACTTCGCGCAGCAGCACGCCTGTCCACTCGGCGGTGCCGATGGCTTCGTTATCCCACAGGACTTCGTTGGGAATGGGCGCGACCTCGTTAAGCTGAACGCGGCGGTTCCCGGCGCATTGCAGCGTGGCGAGAACGGTGCGCGGCTGGAAATGCCGCAGATCGGCAAGAGAGAGGTTTAACGGCTGGTCGACCATGCCGTCGACGCGCAGGCGATAGGCGGCGGGGTCAACCGACGGTATCGGCGCGTGATTGCGGACGTAGAACAGCGGTGTAGGCGTCACCTGCGCGATACCGAGCAGGTCGAGCGGCGGACCGGCGTTGAACGGTTCTTC
>CALMDI010000203.1 GCA_937864975.1 uncultured Chloroflexota bacterium
GCACTGGTACAACCTGGGAGCGCGCACGTTCGCGCTGGAACCGCCGACTCAGCCGCAGCACGCGACGCTTGGCGTGCTGCTGGCGCTGGGATTGGAATGCCTGGAGCGCGCCGGCGAGGAAAACGTGCGGCTCGTGCCGACGACTCCGGCGCAAATACTGGCTCGGCTGTTCGCGGTCGCGGCAAGCGGCGGTCCGCACGAAGGCTACGAAGGCGCCTACGGACGCCTGCACGCATGGCAAAGTCTGGGAGCGCTTTCGGAGGCGGCGCCGGATGAGTCGCTGGCGCGCGTTGTCACGCTGGCGAAAGCCTGTCACTGGTTCCATTTCGACGCCGAGACCGAGTGGTTCTACCGCGTGGGGTGGGATGTCGGCGTCGTCGCGCTCCGCCCCGATGGCGCATCGCTGGCGGTGCTGGCGGCGACCGCGACGGACTAGGGTTGAGTATTCGGCAATTCGCAAAGCGGGCGACCGAGCCGGTCGCCCCTGCCACGCTGTATCCTTTGTTACTATTCCTCTCGAGATAAGCTGCCGCGTACTTCCGCTCATTTTGTGTATAATACCGGATATAACGCGCTTTGTAAGAAACGCACGGTGAAGACGGCGAAAAGGCTCTCGACATGCAATTGGAACCCGCAGCACCGTCTGAGAATGTGACTCCGCTTCCGCCCCCGGCGGAGCGGTCGCCAGAGCTTGAGGCAGTCTGGACGTATCGCGGTTATCGACTCGACCACGGCGACTTTAACGCGGCGATGATTCATCTCTACCGCGCCGAAATTACGCGGGCGAATGCGTGGCGCGCTCGCCTGGACGTGAGCACCAACTGGGCGATTATCAGCACGGGCGCGACAATTACTATTGGTTTCGGGGAGAGCAACGTGCATCACAGCGTGATGCTGCTGAACCTGGTGCTGGTGACGCTGTTCCTGTTTATCGAAGCGCGGCGCTATCGCTATTTCGAGTTATGGAGCTATCGCATTCGCCTGATGGAGATGAACTTCTTCGGCGCGCTGCTCGTGCCGCCCTTCCAACCGGCGGCAGATTGGGCGCAAAATCTGGCGGAAAGCTTGCAGCGCCCCCGTTTTACCGTCTCGTACTGGGAAGCCTTTGGACGCCGCCTGCGTCGAAACTACGTCTGGATTTATCTGGTCGTCCAGATCACGTGGCTGGCGAAGCTGCTGTTGATGCCCGGCGATCCGCTCACGCTCCGGCGGCTTGTCATCCGAAGCTCGCTGGGGCTCGTGCCGGGTGGGGCGGTGCTTGGCATGGTACTGGTGTTCGACCTGATTCTGGTGTTTATCGCCATTTACACGCTGCGCCTGCACGAGGCGTCCGGCGAAGTCCTGCCGCCGGATGAAAGCGTCACGCCGCCGTCCCCCGGCACGACCTGAAGCGCGAGCGCCCGTCGGTTGACTCTCAACACGCCACGGATTCTTTCAGGCGAGGATTGAGGATGGAAACCTACACCTTCGCCGTGCAACGACTGTCATTCATCGACACGCTGGTCAGGAAAAGCCATTCTCGCGTGTCATTTAATCCTGCGCGATTGAGGCGCAATAGGGTAAATTTGATGCACGAGGTTCGCGCGTATCAAGGAATAACCCATGCCAATCGCCATTCAGGAAGACATGCTGCCCGGCCGCACCCTGCTGGACAAGTTCGAGACGGCTCGACGCCTCGGCGCGCCGGGCATCGAGTTCTGGGGGCGCGGCTTATCCCAAAAAACGCCCGACATTGCCGACGCGATGGCGCGCACCGGCATTGCCGCCGCGTCCGTCAATCACGGGCGGCAGAGTCGCCTGCTCGACCCTGACCCGGCGGAGCGCGACCGCGCGCTCGCCGAACTGCGGTCCTCGATTACCTGCGCGGCAGACATCGGCGCGAAAGGCGTGATTTTCGTCCCGCACTTCTTCGGACCGATTCTGCCCGATTTGTCGCCCTACATGACGGCGGATCAGCTTCAGGCGGAACTGCTCTACACACATCTGCGGACGCTGTCGGACTTTGCCGACGCGATGGACGTGGAGCTTTACGTCGAGCCGGTCAACCGCTACGAAACGCACTTCCTGAACCGGCTGGAACAGGCGGCGATGATTACGCGCAAGGTCAACCATCCGCGGGTCAAAATCGTTGCCGACCTGTTTCACATGGCGCTGGACGAAGAGGACATCGCCGGGGCGATCCGCGCGAACGCCGACGCCATCGGTCACGTGCATCTGGCAGACAGCAACCGCCGCCTGCCGGGACAGGGCAGCACCGACTTTTCGAGCGCGGCGAGCGCCCTTGCCGAGATCGGTTACCGGGGCTGGGCGGCTTTTGAATGCGGCGAGCCGGGCGACAATGGCGTTCGCGCCGAGCAGTATGGGCGCGACCTGCCCGCCAGCCTGTCGCTGCTGCGCGCAGCGGGGTTCTAAAATGAAGCCACGTCGAACCGCAAAGGACGCAAAGACATTCAACAGAGTTAACTCAGAGCAACACGCGCGGGGTTCCCGCCAAAGGTGGGAACTTTAGTCGGCTCAAAGCGCCGACCCCCTAAGCGATACAGAGGAACAGAGGGTTATTAGAATAAAATCGCTCTGTTCCTCTGTCATAAGTTTTCTTCTTTGCGCCTTTGTGGTTCGACTATTTATTTCAAGGGGGATGGACATGAACGGCACAGCCGACACGATGCTGGTGCGCTCGACCGACACGGGCGGCGCGGGCGTTTTTGCCGAAGTCACCGCCGAGCAAGCGGGATGGGAGCATCTCAACATGGCAGCGCGCCGCCTGAACACCGGGCAGACGTGGAGCGCGAACACGGGTGAGTATGAGTACGCGCACGTTATTCTCGGCGGAGTATGCCGGGTGCGGACGAGCCGGGGGAATTACGAGCGGGTGGGCAAGCGCAAAGACGTGTGGAGTGGGATGCCCCACGCCGTTTACCTGCCGCGCCGGACGGACTTCGAGATCGAAGCGCTGACCGATGGCTTCGAGGTCGCCTCGTGCCGGGTCGCGACGGATCGCGACTATCCCGCGCAGCAGGTGTCGCTCGGCGCGAACACACCCGTGGAGTTTCGCGGCGGGGGCAATGCCTCGCGCCAGATCAACGGGATTCTGCCGCCGGGATTCAACTGCCACCGCATCGTCGCCGTCGAGGTGTACACGCCGCCGGGAAACTGGAGCAGCTTCCCGCCCCATAAGCACGATGTCCACCGCGAGGACGCGAATGGCAATCTGCTCGAAGCCGATCTCGAAGAAATTTACTTCTACAAAATCAATCCGCCCGAAGGCTTCGCCTACCAGCGCGTCTACAACGACAGCCACAGCATCGACGCGGTGATGATGGCGGGGAATCACGACATCGTGCTGGTGCCCGAAGGCTATCACCCGGTCGTCGGGATGCCGGGCTACCAGACCTACTACCTGAACTTTCTCGCAGGCTCGGCGCAGTCGCTGGCAAACGTGGACGATCCGGCGTACTCGTGGGTCAAAAGCACGTTCACCTCGCTCGACCCGCGTTTGCCGGTGGTGCGCGCCGACGAGGATTGACAGCCAAACGCCACAGGCGTCAACGCAGAGACGGAGAGGACACAAAGGCGCAAAGGGAAATTTCCTGGCGTCTTTGCCCCTTAGCGCCTGTGCGTTAACGCTTTTATCGTTAGCTGACGGCTGAAAGCTGACCGCTGATCGCCAGCAAGCTGCCTACAGCCCGTAAATCTCCGCGAACTTCGTTTGCAGGTAGTGAATGTAGTCGCGCGACTGGATCGGCTCGCCGGTCACGCGGCGCGTGAGTTCGTCGGACGTGAACTTGCGCCCGTGCTGGTGAATGTTCTCGGTGAGCCACGTCCGCAGCGTGTCGAATTTGCCCTGCGCGATGTCGTCGGGAATCGACGGGCGCGCCTGAATTGCCTTCTGGTAATACTGCGCCGCCAGCAGGTTGCCGAGCGCGTAGGTCGGAAAGTAGCCGATCAAGCCCATCGACCAGTGAACGTCCTGCAAAACGCCGAGGCTATCCGACGGCGGCGTAATGCCGAAGAACGCCTCAAAGCGGTCGTTCCACTCTTCCGGTAAGTCGCCAATGCGAATCTTCCCGGCGGTCATCTCCGACTCCAGTTCGAAGCGCAGCATGATGTGCAGGTTGTAGGTCGCCTCGTCCGCCTCGACGCGAATGAATGACGGCTGCACCTTGTTGATCGCCCTGTAAAAGGTATCGAGGTCGACACGGCCGAACTGCGCCGGGAAGATCGTTTGAAGGCGTGGGAATGCCCAACACCAGAAGCCCTTGCTGCGCCCGATCATGTTTTCCCACATGCGCGACTGCGATTCGTGGACGCCGAGGGACGTGCCTGCGCCAAGCGGTGTGCCTTCGAGCGCCTCGCCCACGTTCTGCTCGTACATGGCGTGTCCTGCCTCGTGAATCGAACCGAACAGCGCCGGGTTGAGCCACCGGGCGTTGAAGCGGGTCGTGATGCGAACGTCGTTGCGGGAAAAGCTGGTCGCGAACGGATGCACCGCCACGTCGATGCGCCCGCGGTTGAAGTCGTAACCGAGCGCCTGCACGACCTCGACGCTGAAAGCGCGTTGCTGATCGACGTCGAACTCCTGATGCAGCACGGCGTCGCTCACGCGGTCGGAACGCGCCTGAATCGCGGCGATCAACGCGACCAGCGCGGGCTTGTGGGCGTCGAAAATCTCCTTGATGCGCGCGGTCGTGATGCCGCGCTCGTATTGATCGACCAGCGCGTCATACGGCTGATCCTGAAAGCCGAGATGCTCTGCCACCTGCACCGTGAGATCGACGATCTTTTCCAGCGACGGTTGAAAGGTGCGAAAGTGGTTGTCTTCGCGCGCTTTTGCCCAGACCTCGTGCGCCATCGACGTGGCGCGGGTGAGTTCCGCCACCAGGTCGGACGGCAGCTTGACCAAATCCTCGTAATCCTGCCTGACCACGCGAACAAGACTCGCCTCGTCGGAGTCATACGGCATTCCGGCAATCTCGGCGTCGGCATCGTCCAGCATCTTCGCGGTCTCGTCGGATGTGAACATCTCGTGCGCGATGCGCGCCAGAGTTGCCACCTGCGCCGCGCGCGCCGGTGCGCCGCCGGGGGGCATCTGCGTTTGCTGATCCCAGTTCAGCAAGCCCTGAGCGTGATTCAAATTCTCGACGTCGGCAAGATGCGCCTTCAGCGCGTCGTACTTTGCACCCATGATCGGTTTCATCCTGTCAGGAAATTTGGAAACGGCGCGCCAAGTGTAGCAGGTGCGCGGAGCGGTTGCTACGGTGCGCCGCGGCTTACGAGCGACGGTGCCGCTGCCTCTGGATTGCTTCTCGCTTCACAAAGTGGCATAATCGCGCGACATTCAGGCGCGGCACCAAGAAGGATAGAACGGCATGGCTGAAGCAGCTTCGGGTTCGCTTACCAGTGTGTTTGTAACCGGCGCGACGGGAGCCATCGGGCGCGAGGTCGCCCGGCAGCTTGTCGCCGCGGGATACCGGGTGACAGGCGCGGTGGAAGGCTTCGCGGCGGCGCAGCTTGTGCGTCAGACGGGCGCG
>CALMDI010000204.1 GCA_937864975.1 uncultured Chloroflexota bacterium
GCGTCGGGCTCCGGCCGGAGATCCAGGATCGCTATCCCCACAGCCTGTCGGGCGGCCAGCGCCAACGCGTGGCCATCGCCCGGGCGTTGATCGCTGAGCCGACGCTGCTCGTCGCGGACGAGCCGATTTCGGCGCTCGACGTATCGATTCAGGCGCAGGTGGTCAACCTGCTTGAAGAGCTTCAGGACGAATTCAACCTGACGTACCTGTTCATCGCGCATGACCTGAGCATGGTGCGCCACATCTGTGACCGTGTCGCCGTCATGTACCTCGGCAAGATTGTCGAGATGGGCACGACCGAAGAGGTTTACGAGAACCCGCTGCACCCTTACACGCAGTCGCTCCTGTCGGCGGTGCCCGTGCCCGACCCAATGGTCGAGCGGCAGCGGCAGCGCATCATTCTGCGCGGCGACGTGCCCAGCCCGGCGCGCCCGCCAGTTGGCTGCAATTTCAACACGCGCTGCCCGGTGGCGATTGAGGGCATCTGCTTCCAGGAGCCTGACCCGCCGCTGATCGAGATGACGCCCGGTCATTACGTCGCCTGCCACCGCGTGACGGTGTAAAGACAACCTTCGCGAAAGCAAGCCATTGCACGCCAACGGAAGCCCCTCTCCCAAGCGGGAAGAGGGGCTTGTCATTTCCTACCGTTTCCCTCCGTTACGCAACCCCGCGTTGCCAATTTCCAAGCCGTCACGCTACAATTTAGATTGCGAAGTTTATTGAGGTAGGATTCCACTGCCTATGCCGCCGTTTGGTCGCCTGGACGTGTTCTTCCCGGACGGAAAATTTCAGACGTTTCCGCTGTCCGAACCCACCACCTCCGTCGGGCGCTCGACCGGCAACACCATCCCCCTCGACACGAACAACATCTCGCGCTACCACATCAGCATCGGCTACGAGGACGAGCAGGTGTCCATCACCGATCTCGACTCGGCAAACGGCACCTACGTCGACGGCATGAAGCTGGAAAGCAGCCAGCCGCAGTATCTTTACGGCGGGGAGGAAATTCTCATCGGCGACCTGCGGCTGATCTTCGTCACGTTTGACGACTCGCCCACCCGCCCGACCATCGTGCCCGAAGAGACCACGCAGCGCATAGAGCTGGAAGCCCCGGCGTTTCGCATCGACGTGAAGGGTCCCAATCAGCCGGTGTCGCCGGGCGCGCACATCGCCGCCGAGCTTTCGATTACCAACACGGGCTTCGAGCCGGAGCGCTTCGTGACCTCGGTGACCGGGCTGCCGCGCGACTGGGTGCGCGTCGACCGGCAGATTGTCGAGGTCGCGCCGGGAAAAACTGAGCAGGTCGTCCTTAGCTTCAAACCCCTGCGCCGTCCAGACAGCACCCCCGGCGAGTATCCGGTGCTGGTCAGCGTGCATCCGAATCGTGAGTCGGTCACGCTCCTGAACGCCGACCTGGTGTTAACCGTGCTGCCCTACAGTGGTTTTGGTATGGCGCTCGAACGCCGCGAGGTGGACGAGCGCGAGCAGTTTCGACTGCACCTGCACAATCAGGGGAGCGCGCCGCTCCCGCTCCGGGTTTCGATTGAAGACGCGGGCAATCTTCTCAACGCGAGCCTGTCGGCGTCGCAGGTGACGCTGCAACCGGGTCAGCGGACGATTGTGCAGGGCAGCATCCACCCCCGCAAGCGCGCCCTGTTCGGCGCGTCGCAGCGCCTGCCGTTCGACATACGGGCGCAGTCGCAGGACGCCGCGGGCTTTGTCGCCGCGCAGCGCGCCTACGTGACGACCAAACCGCCGATGCCCGCGTGGGCGCCGCTGGCGCTGCTCGGCGTGGTCGGTCTGCTGGCGGTGCTGCTCATCGGGGCAATCATGCTGCTCAGCAATCAACCCACCACGCCGCCCGTGATCGAGCGCTTCACTGTCAGTCAGGCGCAACTGACGCAGGGCGAGCCGCTCGTGGTCAGTTGGGCGGCAAGCAACGTGTCGGATTTAACCCTCACGGTGAACGGCACGCCGATGTTCAGCCAGGAAGGCGGCGTGACGGCGACGAATTACACGCTGAACACCAGCGAACTTGCCGGGAACGTTCAGATCGGCGTCATCGCCAGCAACGGGCAGGATACGGTCACCGCAGGCGAGCAGGTCTTCGTCGTCAGCCCGATGCGCGTTGACCTGTTCACGGTCGATCCGCCGCGCCTTGTTCGCAACGTCGTCCAGCCGATCAGCGTCGCGTGGGACGTGCCGGGCGCAACCACCACACGCCTGATCGGACTCGAAGGCTTTACGACGGCGGGAATCGAACCGTCCTACGGCGCGGAAGCCGAATTAACCAACATCGTCGGTATCCCCGAAACGCCGCTTACGCTGACTCTGAACGCCCAGGACGCGGAAGGGAATGCGCTTGAGCAGTCGATTGTAGTGGACGTGATTGACCCGCTGTGTTCGGCGGTGGGTGACGCCGCCACGCTCTACGCCGAGCCGCGCGCCGATGCCCAGGTGGTCGGCACGGTGCCGGAGGACAGCAGCGTGGTCGTGGACGCTCAGGACGAGTCGCGCCAATGGCTGCGCGTGGCGCTGACAGGCGGTGTCGCGGGTTGGGGCGCGCGAACGGCATTCGAATGCGCCGAAACGTTCGACGCTGCCAACTTGCGTCAGGTACTCGTCATACCCACCGTCATGCCCACGATTCCCGACGCGGGCACGCCGACCGCAACCTCCGGTCCGCTGGTGACGGCGACCCCGCGACCTTCCGTCACGCCGACCCGCCAGCCCACGGCGACACGGGCAGCGACCCTAAGCGCGACGGCGACCGCGGCGACAGAGTAAATCAAGCGACACCTACCCCAGCATATTGAAAATAGACCGTGAAATAGGGAGCCGTTTCCTGTAACACTCCGTCCTCTCTCTGTGTCTTTATCACTGTAGCTACGAAATGCCGGGTGAACCCACCGGAGCAGCCATGAATAAACCCGCGCAGGCGCACAACAGCGCGCCGACGTTTGACGCTGCCGACGAAGTCCGCCTGATGCAGAGCGCGCGGAGCGATCCCGCTGATGATCGACGTCACGGTGCTTCAGCGCGGCGACACGCTGACCGTGTTCAACCGGAACTTCGGCGGCTCGCAGCCGATCCAGCCGGGCACCCGGCTGATGTCCAGCAACGTCACCGTGCCCTCAAACGGTCGGGTAATCGTGGCAATTTACGCGACGACGAGCCTGTACGCGGAAAACAGCCTGACGCTGGAAGTCTCGCTGGAACACTCGGAAAGTGTGTTGAGACAATTTCCCCTCACCGGGCACTTCGTGCCACCCTCTCCCACTTTGGGGAGAGGGTTAAAGACGACTGATTGGAAGCCCCTCCCTCCTTGTGGGTGCTCAGGGGGTCGCACCTTCGGTGCGATCTGAAGTTCCCGTTAACGGCGGGAACCCCGCGCAAGGGGTTTGGGGTGGGGGGTTGAAACAAAGCATTTAACAGACGCCCTCTGACACGTGAGCATTAGCCCTTTCTGTCCCGACGACTTCGACGGGCAAATTCAGGAGTCCAGTTGGGCTAAAAATGCCGATTTGAGGGAAAGCGGCATAGGAAAAATGGTAAGAATTTGGTAAAATTGGGGTTCGTTGGAAAGCCTCCCGGATTTACCCATGCATATTGATCATCTGTCGCTGACCAACTTCCGCAACTACGCGCGGCTGGAGTTAAGCCTGCCGTCGCGCAGCCCGATTGTGCTGCACGGCGCGAACGCGCAGGGTAAAACCAGCCTGTTGGAAGCGATTTTTTACCTGGCGACCACCCGCTCGCCTTATACCGCCAGCGACCGCCAGTTGATTCACTGGCGCGCTGAAGACGATCCGCTGCCGTTCGCGCGCATCGCCGCCGACGTTTACACGCGCGACGGCGCGTTCAACCGCGTCGAGATCACGCTCATGATCGAGCGTACGGTCGAAGGCGTCGCACGCTTGCGGAAAGTCATCAAGCTCAACGGCGCCGACAAACGCTCGATGGATATGGTCGGGCTGCTGAATGTCGTCCTGTTTCTGCCGCAAGACCTCACCCTGGTCGAAGGCAGCCCCACCGACCGCCGCCGCTTCATGGATACCACGCTCTCGCAGGTCGAAAGCCGCTATCTTCAGGCGCTCGCCCACTACGAGAAGATCCTCCCGCAGCGTAACGCCCTGCTGCGTCGCATCTCCGACCGGCAGGCAGACCCGCGCGAGTTGACGTTCTGGGATGAAAAGCTCGTCCACGCGGGGAGCATCATCATCGCGGGTCGGCAGCGCTTCCTGCGCGAATTGGAAGTGAACGCGCAGCGGGCGCACCACGACCTGACCGGGCGGCACGAAACGCTGACCCTTCGCTACCAGCCGAGCTTTACCCCGACCGCCAATGGCAACGGTCAAATGTCCTTCGAGACCGTCGGGCTGGACTTGCACCGTGAGATGACGCCGGAGCAGATCGCGCCGCAGCTTGCCGACCAGTTGAAAGCCGAGCAGCGGCAGTCGGTCGCGCGCGGCATGACGCTGACCGGACCGCACCGCGACGAGCTTCGGCTGTTTATCAATGATCGGGATGTCGGGCTGTAT
>CALMDI010000205.1 GCA_937864975.1 uncultured Chloroflexota bacterium
AATGCAGGAGCGTGCTTTCCAGCTTCTCCCTCCCCGAAATCGGGGAGGGAGACAGAGGGTGGGGTTTCGCGTCAGAACTAGCAATCAAGGTAACCCTGTACCTTTTGAACGGCGAAGTCGTGGCTTCAGGAGGGAAATCTGCCTCGTGCCGCTAGTTACTCACCGCGAGGGTTCATGGCGTACCCACCTAAAATTGTGTTCGCAATTTCACGACAGTTGTGTATATAATGTCTTTAGTTATTTCGGTAAGCGCAACACCCTTCTATCGCGGGGTGTCCAGGATTCACCGGTTTGAGGCTGCTGTCTTCGCATCCCTCTCCCGCCATTCGGACAGTGCCTCTCGTTCGGGCAGGCGCACATACGACGACCTGCTTATGCTGCTCACTTGGATGATTGCGAACGGGGCGAGAACCTAGCAGGATTGTTGGAATGTCTGAGTTATTGATCGTAGAAGACGAAGCCAACATTCGCCGATTCGTGTCTGCAAACCTGATGGCGCGTGGTTTTCAGGTCGTCGAGGCGGGTGATGCCGAGGACGGGCTGCGGATTTTGCGCGAGCGCAAGCCGAGCGTCCTCGTGCTGGATATTCGGCTGCCCGGTATGAGCGGGTGGGATTTGCTTCACGAGATGGCGCAGGACAATGGCTTGTCCAACATTCCGGTTATTGTTATGACGGCGTCGGTCACGAACCTGAAGTTTGGGGAGGCGAGCTACAGCAATGTCGTCCAATGGCTGGTCAAGCCGGTGAGCGTTCATGAACTCATTCATGCGGTGAAAAAAGCGCTGAATAATTAAACGATTGATGAGACACGGCTTGGAAAGTTAACCGCAGCGATGAACAGCCCCCTGGTACTCGTGGTAGACGACGACGCAAAAATTCGGAAGCTGGTACGCTTTAACCTCGAACAGCGGGGCTATCGGGTATGGGAAGCGGAAGACGGCGGGGAAGCCATCGCCGCCGTCGAACGCGACACGCCCGATCTTGTAATCCTTGATCTTGTTTTGCCAGGCATGAGTGGAAATGACATTTGCCTGGCGATTCGCGACCGTTCCGACGTCCCGATTATTGTCATGAGCGCCCACAACGAAGAAGACCTCAAGGTGCGCGCGCTCGACTGCGGCGCCGACGACTTCGTGACGAAACCGTTCGGGCAGGAAGAATTCATGGCGCGCGTTCGGGCGGTGATGCGCCGCGTGCTGCCGCCGGGCGCTCCCTTATCGCTGGAACGAATCCATGTCAAAGGGTTGAGCATTAACCTCAAGGCGCGGCGCGCGTTTGTCGATAACCAGGATATTCGCCTGACGCGCACGGAATTCGCGCTGCTCGCGGAACTGGCGCAGCACATGAATGCCGTGCTGACGCACGATGAACTGCTGGCGCGCGTGTGGGGTGAAGAATATCGCGGTTCCAGCCATTACCTTCACGTCTATTTCGGGCGCATTCGCAAAAAGATTGGTGACCGCTATAGTCCGCTGCTGGAATCAGTTCCCGGCGTCGGCTACATTCTGCATTCCAACAGCCATTAATCCCTCCGTTACCCGAAATTTTTAGCGAATATTTAGCGGCTCTTTGGAACATATTGAGCCGTTGTTGTTTAAGCTTGGAATAAGGGTTCGCATCGCTTCTCTGGGGGCGTGCCTCCAGCGGTCTTTTCCGCTCTTGCCGGGTCACATCTCGTCAACACCATTCCTTCGATAGGTCGCGCGTGCCACGTTACGCGCAGAGGTTGAGATGAGCGACCTGATCTGCATCAGTCCGACGCGATGGGAAAGCAGCCAGCAGAACAACCGGTATTT
>CALMDI010000206.1 GCA_937864975.1 uncultured Chloroflexota bacterium
AGATACGCTGGGCGGATCACATTCTCGTCCTCGATGGGGGCAAGCTGGTGGCGTCCGGCACGCACGACCAGTTGCTGCGCCGCTCGCCCCACTATCGCCGGGTCTTTGCCCGTTATGAGGTCGAACTGCCGCCGCTTGAGATCGCACCCCAACCCGCCTGACCCTTTGAGGAGATGACCGTATGGGCTTTATCATGGATGGTCTCGACGAAGAGACCTACGACCGCTCGTATCGCGACCGCGATTTGTTCAAACGCATCGTCGCCTACTTCGCCCCGCACCGCGGGCGGATGGGGCTGATCGCGGGCGCGATTGTGCTTGCCTCGCTGGTGGAAATTGGGCTGCCGATTGCAATCTCGCGCGGCATCGACCAGCTCGTGAATCGCCCGCCGCTCGCCAGTCTGCTGCCGCTGATCGTCATCGTTACGATCTGCGCCGCGTCGGCGTGGGCGTTCAACTTCATCCGGCGCTATCTCACAGGTCGCGTCGTCGGGGACGTGGTACTCAAGGTGCGCGAAGATGCCTTCGACGCCGTGCTCCGCCGCGACCTCTCGTTCTACGACGAGAACTCCTCCGGCAAAATCGTCAGCCGGATCATGTCCGACACGCAGTCGTTCTCCAACGTGGTCACGCTCACGCTCGATCTCATCAGCCAGGTGCTGCTGATCGTCCTGCTCATCGGCTACCTGTTCACCGTCGACGTTCGCCTGACGCTGCTGACGCTGGCGCTCGCACCCTTCATCGTCCTCACGGCGCTCGCCTTCCGCAAAATCGCCCGCGAGACGATTCGACAATCGCGCCGCGTCCGCGCCGTGGTCAGCGCGCACATTCAGGAAACCGTCAGCGGCATCCGCGTTGCCAAGACGTTCCGGCAGGAACAGACCGTCTACGACGAGTTTCTCGACGTCAATAAGCAGTCCTACGAGATTAACCGGCGCAGCGGCTACGTCTTCAGCGGCATCTTCCCGATTTTGAACGCGATGGCAGGCGTTGCCACGGCGGCACTGCTCTACTTTGGCGGCGTGCAGGTTCTCGGCGGCGATTTGACGCCGGGCGACTGGTATCTGTTCGTTCAGGGAATCGGGTTGTTCTGGTTCCCGCTGACCAGTATCGCCTCGTTCTGGAGTCAATTCCAGTTGGGCTTGGCGGCGGCGGAGCGTGTCTTCTCGCTGCTCGACGACGATCCCAAAGTGATCCAGACCGATAACGTGAAGCTGCCTCAGGTTCGCGGTGAAATCCGTTTCGAGCGCGTCGACTTCCGTTACAACGAAAAAGAGACGGTGCTGGAAGACTTCTCACTCACGATTCGCCCCGGCGAGACGCTGGCGCTCGTCGGGCATACCGGCGCGGGCAAGTCGAGCATCGGCAAACTGGTCGCGCGTTTCTATGAGTTTCAGCAAGGAACCATTCGGATCGACGGTCACGATATCCGCACGCTCGACCTGCC
>CALMDI010000207.1 GCA_937864975.1 uncultured Chloroflexota bacterium
CTGCATTGGCGGCGCGCTGGGGCAGTTCTACGCGGTCGATATGATGCCGATGGCGCTGGCGCACGCGAAGCGGCTGGCGAAATTCGGGGCATAACGCCTCAAGCCTGAGAGCCTTCGACAGCACCCATGACCCCACCCGGCACGCTCATCCTCGTTCGTCACGGACAGTCGCAGTGGAATCTGGATAACCGCTTCGCCGGGTGGGTAGACGTGCCGCTGACGCCGGAGGGCGAGGCGGAGGCGCGGCGCGCGGGCGACTTGTTGAAGGATTATCACTTCAGCCACGCCTTTACGTCGGCGCTGACGCGGGCGCAGGAGACCCTTCGCATCATTCTGGACGTGATCGGTCAGCCGGACATTCCGGTCGAGCGCAGCGCCGCGCTGAACGAGCGGCACTACGGCGAGCTTCAAGGGTTGAACAAAGAGGAAACCGCGCGGCAGTTTGGCGAGGCGCAGGTTCATACGTGGCGTCGCAGCTACCGCGTCGCGCCGCCCGGCGGTGAGAGCTTGCAGCAGACCGCCGCGCGGGTGCTTCCCTATTATCAGACGCGCGTCGAGCCGGGGGTGCGGGCAGGCGAGCAGGCGCTGCTGGTCGCCCACGGGAGCACGCTGCGCGCGCTCGCGATGCATCTGGACGGAATCTCCGAGCGCGACATTGAAGCCGTCGAAATCCCCACCGGCGTGCCGCTGCGCTACGTCATCGGTTCGTCCGGTGCGGTGATCGAGCGCGGGTATCTGGAGTAGCGTTGTAATTCGTCCGGCGGGCGCAGCGATGCCGGGGACGCCGAGCCTTTTGACCCTTCGGAGGCTTTTGTCTTTGGCTGAAAGCTGATCGCTGACGGCGGATTGCTACTTCGCCGGGAGGCGATTGCGCCACGAGTCGGTTGGCTCCGGCAGGTCGAGGAACTGCAAGCTGGCGCGCATCTCGGCGACGGTTTCCATTTCAAGCGTCATCGTCGGTTTGTAAGGGAGCGCGCGAAGCTGCTGCAGTGTGGCGGGGTAATTCAGCACACCGTCCGGCAGCGCGCGGTGAATGTCGAGCAGCCCATCGTTGTTGTTGATGTGTAGATGAATAATGTAAGGCGCGAGCGACGCCAACCACTCGCGGAAAGGGACGTGCGAGAACAGGTGCGCGTGCCCGACGTCGACGCAGATACGCAGGTGCGGGTGCTCGATGGTCTTGACCACGTCGCCGATGATGTCGGGGTCGAATTCCCACATATTTTCGACGGCGAGGGTCACATCGTGCTGCTGGGCGTAATCTGCCATCGCGCGCCAGAAGGTGATATTGCGGCGGTGCCAGCCCTGGCGGTAAACCTCGGTCTGGATCGAGGCGATGAAGTTCGCGTGAAAGACGACGACCTCGACGCCAAGCGCCTGCGCGATACGAATCGCGTGCTGGTAGCGCTCGATGCAAACCTGATTCACGCGCTTATCCGGGCTGCCGGGCGCCATATCCATGAACGGACCGTGCATGGCGATGATTCCCGGCACCGGTTCCAGCAGCGTTTTGTAGCGGTTGAGCGAGCGCTGCCAGTCGCCGTCCAGCAGGTCTGGAAAGGCGAACGTCGTGACCTCAATGCCAAGCCCGCGCTCGACAGCGAGTTGAACACATTGCTCGATGTTATCGGGGCTGGCGCTGAGGAGAACTCGATCTGCCACGTCGATATCCTGTGCGGTACGTGCCTGACGGCACGAGTCTAACCCCAAAGCGCGACCAGAGCAATGACTCACCGCCGCTGGCGCAACGTCTGGCTGTTCAGGTCAATGGAATCATGAGCAGGCGCTCTCGCCCGCGAAGCCCGGCGGACTCCAGACAGGCGGCGCGTTGCCTAGCGTCGCGTCGTCCAGCAACCGCCACGTGCCTGCTTCCGTATCGACAAGGGCGAGGCGATATTCGCTCCGCAGCGCCAGCCAGCGTCCATCGGCGCTGAAGCGCGGATAATCGGCATAGGTCAGCGCGGCGTCGTCCACATAGGGTATCGCGTCGGTGTCGGCGTTGCCGACGAGCGGGATGCGCCACAGGCGGTTCTGCGCCTCGCCCTGAAAATCGCGCACCGCGCCGAGCATGGCGCTGGCGTTGGGCAGCCATGTGAAGTCCAGAATCAGGCTCCACTGATAGCTCAACTGGGTGGGAATAGCGCCCGGTCGATTGCCGATCATCCAGAACTGGTCGTTGTTGCCAACCGGCGAATAGACAAAGCCGAGGATGGCGCTGTCGGGACTCCAGCGAGGCGTCCCGACGCTGCCCGTGTCGAAGAAGGTGAGACGGAACTTTTCGCTGGCATCCACGCGAACCACCCACAGGTCGGCTTCCCGCAGCGTCGGCGGGAGCGGCGCTGCCTGACCCGATGGCGGCGCCTGGGTTGGTTCCGCTGTCGACGCCATGTCCGCGCCCGCGACGCGGTCTTCGTAGGCGATGTACGCGAGCCACTGACTATCCGGCGACCACTGCGGCGTATGCTCGTCCCCGGCGACGCTGTAGAACGTCGGCGTGCCGCCATCGCCCGGAATCCACGCGATGCGATATTCATGCGGGTCGCCGTTGGCTTGCGGGGCGGGCGCGTCGAGAAACGCGGTCTCACGGAGCATGGTAAAGGCGATGCGCGAGCCGTCCGGCGACCACTGCGGCTCCCAGACGCCCCAGGCATCCGGCGGCAGGTCGGCATACTGAACCATCTCGCGCACGTCGCTGCCGTCCAGCCGCGCGGTGACCATGCGCGCCCGTTCGGTTTCCTGGCTGAGCGTCACGAGCATCCGGCAGCCATCCGGCGAAAAGCCCCACACCGTATGCGCGTAGGCGCCGAGTGAGACGTCGCGCGTGGCTTCGCTGCCGAGATCGTACAGGACGATGCGATCCGACGCGGCGGGCGTGGCGGCAAGAATGGGCCCGACGAGCGGCGCGCCGCTAAAGGGTCCACCGGTGGGCTGCGCGGTGGACGGCGCAACCCGCAGCGTCACGAGCAGGAGTCCAAGCAGGAGCGGTTGGAAGCGAATCAACATAGCGCCGATTATGACCCTAAACTGCGGAATCGTGCGAGGCAGGCGTGCGGCAATCGTAGGGTGGGCGTCGAGTAGCCCTCATGACGAGTATGCTAAAGTGCCAGTATCCGTAGTGCATCCCCCAGTGAACGACGGATGGAACTTCCCCCAAGCCCAAGCGCCCCTTACCCCCGGGGCGTTTGGCTTGTAAACACCCGTTTTCGATGGAAACCGATTGCCCCGAAATGGGGTATAACTCTCGTCAGATGCGACACAAGGGCAAACGCTCATGGCAACCGCAGATCGTTCGGTGAGCTTATCCGAGCCGATGGACACGACGAGAACCGCCTATCCGGCGGGCGGCTGGCGCTTCGATTTGACGGTCGCGCTGTTGTGCGCGTGGTTTACGATCGGCGCGTTCGTCGACGGCTACGCGCATAATCACGGCATTGTCGATAATACCTTCTTTACGCCCTGGCACGCCCTGCTTTATTCAGGGATTGGCGCGGTGGGCATGTTCCTGGCGCTGACACAGTATCGCAACGTCGGCAGGGGCTACGCCTGGTCGCGAGCGCTGCCGCGCGGCTATCTGATGTCGCTGGTCGGCGTCGTCAGTTTTTTCGCGGCGGGCGGGTTCGATTTCATATGGCACGAGTTGTTCGGCTTTGAAGCGAACCTGGAAGCGCTGCTCAGCCCCGCGCATTTAGTGCTGGCAACGTCGGGCGTGCTCATCTCCGGCGGACCAATTCGCGCGGCGTGGGGACGCCGCCAGACCGACGCGGGCTGGCGCGCGATGCTGCCGACGCTGCTTGCTCTCCTCATTCTCCTCTCGCTGCTCACCTTTTTCACGCAGTACGCGAGCATTTTCACGAACGCCAGACTGTTTACGATTGTGCCGCCGAACGCCCGTTACGCCTGGGACGTGACGGCGATTGCGAATGTGATCCTGCCCGCGCTGCTGATGATATTCGTGATTCTGCTGGCGATCCGGCGCTGGCGGCTGCCGTTCGGCGCGCTGACGCTCCTCATCGGCGTCAACGCGCTGCTGATGTTCCTGGTCGCGTGGGAGCGCACGCAGGAATTCTGGGTCGTGCTCGTCGCGGCGCTGATTGGCGGGTTGATCGGCGATGTGCTGCTGGGCGTGCTGCGCCCCTCGGTTGAGCGACCGATGGCGCTGCGCGTGTTCGCTTTCGCCGTGCCGTTCGCCGTCGTCGGGCTGGCGCTGGCAGGACTTCTCCTGCGCTTCGGTATTTTCTGGTCGCCGCACATGTGGCTTGGCGCGACGTTCACCGCCGGAATCATCGGCTTGGGCGAAAGCTATCTGCTGATTCCTCCGGCGCTGCCCGACGACCCCGACGCGGCGTGAAATGAGGAACCTCTGTTCGCCAGCCGCCGGTCGGGCTGTGCTACTATAGGGCGCTATGGTTGCCCAAATTGCGGTCAACGCGCCCGTCGACAATACCTTTGATTATCACGTGCCGCCGGAGCTTGAAGGGAAGCTTGAGCCGGGGCATCTGGTGCAGGTGCCGTTCGGAACGGGCTTGCAGCACGGGATTGTCCTTGCGCTGCACGCGCAGAGCGCCGTTCGCCAGACCAAGCCGATTCACAGCCGCCTCGACCCGCAGCCCGTCCTGACGGAAGATCAGATCGACTTCGCGTGGTGGATCAGCCGCACGACCCTCGCGCCAATCGGGTTGTGCCTGTGGCTGCTGCTGCCTCCCGGCATTACCGGCGGGCGCGATCTGATCGTAACGTTGGTGGATGCCAATGCCCGCCTGAACGATCCGCTCGAACGCGACATTGTCGAGCTGCTCGCGCGTCGCGGCGCGCTGCGCGGCAGCCAGCTGAATCAGGCGCTGCCCGGCAAGCCGTGGCGCGTGGCAGTCGATGGGCTGGCAAAAGCGGGCGTGATCGAGAAAGAGCCGATTCTGACCGCGCCGCGCGTTCGTCCCAAGACGATCCATCGCGTGTCCCTTGCCATCCATCCCAAAGATATCGACAAGGCAATTCAGGTGGCGGCGCGTCCCTCGCGGGGCGCGGACGTTCTGGAAACGGTCGCCGCCTTCAGCGGCAGCCTGCTGCGAACGCCTGCTAACAAGGCGGCGGTCGATAAGCTGGCGCAGTTGGGTTACGTCACGGTCGGCGGCGATGGGACCGTGATGCTTGCCGTCTCGCGCGATTCGGTGCCCGCCTTAGTGGATTCGCTGCGGAAGCTGGAGAAACCGCGCCGGGTGCTTCGGCTGCTGGCGCGGGAGGGCGAGGCGATGGACGTAAGCTGGGTGTATGCCCAGGCGAATGTGACGCTTGCCGACCTCAAGCGCATGGCGGATGACGGGCTGATTCTGCTCGGCGAGCAATCGACCTGGCGCGACTCGCTTGCCGAGCGCGACTTTGTGCCAAGCGAGCCGCCGACGCTGACGCCGGAGCAGCAGGCGGCATGGGCGGAGGTGCGGGAGGCGATTGAAAATGCAACCCCACCCCCGACCCCTCCCCGATTTCGGGGAGGGGAGGAAAAGAAAGTCGCCGATATTCCTTATCGCAACTGGCAGAGCGCGACGGAGCTTTGGGAGAAACTGAAGCCATTGGGGCGGGAAATGCGGCAGAAGCCGACTCCCGCAGAAGATCGCCTGTGGGATGCACTGCGGCAGAATCAGGTGAACGGCTTCAAGTTCCGGCGGCAGCATACGATTGATCGCTTTATTATCGACTTCGTTTGCAATGACGCGAAATTGATTGTCGAAGTCGATGGCGGGATTCATCAATATACCCAGGAAGAAGACGCACTTCGTCAGGAGTTCCTAGAGAGTTTGGGCTATCGGGTCATTCGTTTTACAAACGATCAAGTCCTGCGCGCGCTTGACGACGTGCTCCAAAGAATTGGCGCCGTTTTACATGCCTCCCCT
>CALMDI010000208.1 GCA_937864975.1 uncultured Chloroflexota bacterium
CCGCGCACCTCGACGGTTCCCGACACGCCAAACACCGACGGCGGAAACGTAATTTCGACGTCCGTGCCCTGCGCCAGCGCGGGCAGCACAAGCAGCAGCACCATCAGCACCCCCAAAAATCGGCGTAAAGAAATCATTTTTCACAACTCCCGGAACGCTGTTTATCGCCTCAATCAAACCCCATTCCCACGCTACCAAACCCTTAGGCCCGTTTATATCGCGTCTTTATTCCCCTCCGTGAAGTCGGGGAGGGGATCAGGGGGTGGGGTTTGCGTCCCTGCAACTACGTCGCTATTCATCGGTAACACCGTGCTCCCTGTCCCTCCCTCTCCGTTTAGTGCGAAGCCTCCTGTAGGGACGGGGAGGGAAATGGAGGGAGGGGTCAGCTTCCCCAGTATAACGCAGCGGGGCGACCCACACGGTCGCCCCACCAAGTTATGGAATGGATTCGACCGCCGTTATGGGCAGTCGCCCTTATCCAGCACGTATACCAGTTCGCGCCGGTTGTCGTTCTTATTCGTCTCCGGCACCTGGTTCTGCGGGTCGATCACGAGGACGAGCGTGTGCTGCTCGTCGTAGAACGTGTCCACCGTGATCGGCATGTTCACGCGGAACGTCTGCCCCGGATTCAACACCGGGAAACCGCCGATGGTCTGCTCCTGTAGCTGCCCGCGCGCGAAGTCTTGCAGCGACACGATGCCGCTGCTCAGCGACTGCGTCTGACCGAGGTTCGCCACGTCGAAGCCGACCGTGAACGTCTCGTCGCAGTCGGGCGTGGCGGGATTTAGTTCCACCAGTCCCGCGACGAGGTTTACCGAGGTGATCGGCGTCGGCGTGGGCGGCGGGGTCGTCGGCGTCGGCGTGATCGGCGGCGGTGGCGGAATCACGGCGGGCAAGCCCGACAGGTTGCCGCTCACCTGCACCACGCTCGGCGCCATCCACCCGCGTTGCCCGTTCGGTAGCTCGATCAGATACCAGCCGGAGCCGCGCGCGCTGATGCCGACGATGCGGAACTGCGCGCCTTCCGTAAAGCTGGTGATGATGTCGTGGAAGGTTGTGTCACCCGTGCGGACGTTCGCGGCGCGCGTCGTCACGGTCACGCGAGGCGTCGTGTCCTGCGTCGGGATGGCGGTGGGCGGCGGGGGCTGCGTCGGCAGGATCGGCGGGCGCGTCAGCGTCGGGATCAGCAGCGGCGTTGCGAGCGGCGTCGGCGTGACGGCGAACGGCGGCGGCTGGTTCTCGACACGCACCGGGCGCACGTAGAACACGACCGGCGTCGCGCTGATCAGGTTCATCGTCATCCGAAGCTCGTAGATGCCGTCCGGCACCTGCGTCGTGTCCCAGGTCGCCAGCACGTCGTTGACCACGGCTTGCGTGCTCGGCAGCGACACCGGGAACCACAGCGCGTCCGTTTCCTGCGCCAGCCGCGCGGCGGAATACGGACGGTACTCGATGAAATAGTTGCTCAGGTTCGGCAGGTTTGCCGAGCCGCGGATGGCGAACTGTCCGCGCAGCACGTAGACCGGCGGCGGGAACGAGATGTTGGCGTTCGGGTTCGCCGGTTGGTCTTCGGCAGGCAGCACCGGCGGCAGAGGAGTCCCGACCTGAGCGTAGGCGGGCGCGGCGACCAGCCCCAGCGCCAGAAGGACCCAGAGGAGTGTTTTCAGCTTCGACATCGATCGGTTCCTTTGGTAATTCGATACGACAACGAGGTTCGTCTCATCGGACTTAAGGCAGGCTGTAATGATCGTCCGGCAAAAAAGGCGCGGCGCGCGCCATTGGAAGCAGCGCCGCACATCCTAAGTTCATCATAACGAAAACGCGAACACCTTACAAGACGCCCGCCCTACGGTTGTGCGGTCAGTCGATGACGACGGGTTCGTCAGGCGTACCCGACTTGTGGAAGGTTTGTCCGCTAGTCCCGCCGGAGCAGCCACGCGGACAGCTTCAGGGACACGCACGTAACGACAAGCGGCAGCACCAGCGGGATCAGGATGTCCACCAGCAGACGCATCCCCCACGACACGTCGAGCAGGCGGATGAGGTTCACAAACAGGAAGTACGCGATCAGCATCGACAGCGCCGCGATGTTCGCCACGGAACGCTGTGGCACGGCAGCGCCCGCCGCCACGCCGATTGCCCCCACCATCATCGGCTCGGTCAGCAGGCGAACGAGGTTGCCCGCCAGCGCCAGCAAAATCGCCAGCGCCGTCAGGACGGGCGACTCGCCCATCGAGAACAGCCCGGCGTATTGCAGCACCAGCACCGGCATACTCATCAGCACGTGCGCGGCGATCACGAGGCTCAGGTTGTCCAACTGCCGCCAGATGGACGCGGCGATCTTGCTGAACATAATGTGATCGAGCGTGTACGGCGTCAGCAGCAGCAGCGGCAGCGTGTGATTCCGGCGCTCTTCGACCATCGCGTCGGACGCTTGCAGCGTGACCTGAAGCAGCGCCTGAGCGTAGATGGCGAACGCCAGCGGCATCAGAATGACCGACACGGTCACGACTGGCATAATCAGGCTGTAGATGATCGGGAACGGAACGGCGAGGATCACCAGCGCGCCCTGCGCCAGCAGCAGCTTCAGCCAGAAGCCCATTTCCAGCGGCAGGGTTTTCCAGTACACGCCCAGCTGCCGCCGCACAATCGGGTTCGAGCGCCGCGCCCATTCCGGCAGGCGGTGATCCATCTGCCGCGTCCCCTGCATGATACGCAGCAGAACCGGGTCGATTGCCGAGGGCTTGGGCGCATTCGCTTCGCGGGACGGAAGTTGGACAGTCATCGTACTCTAATTACTCACGGGCACCGGTCGGGTTCAACACCCCTCGCAGGCATGATCGTCCACGAACACGGAGCCACCCATATTCTAAATTATACCGCGTCTCATCCAGAAGATTGATGGGCATACGCGGCGCGCCGTTCCTGTATAATGCACGAGAGCAATGATGCACGTCCAATGGACGACGATTTCCGCGGACCACGCGAAGCCATGCTGATGAGCAACGATCTCAGCCCCACGATGCGCGATTATCTTGCCGAAGTCTACCGGCTGAGCGACCAGCACGGCGCTGGCGGCTTCGTCAGTACCTCGGCGCTGGCAGACCTGCTGGACGTCAGCGCGCCTGCCGTCAACCGCATGGTGACGAAGCTCAAGGAAATGCGCCTGCTCGACCACGAGCCGTATCAGGGGATTCGCCTGACGAAACAGGGCGAGCGCGAGGCGCTCAAGTACCTGCGGCGGCATCGCATCGCGGAAGCCTTCCTCGTCAACGTCATGGGCTTCAAGTGGCACGAAGTCCACGGCGAAGCCGATCAGATGGCGCGCGGACTGAACGAGCGTCTTGCCAAGCGTATGTCCGCGATGGCGGGCAACCCGACGCACTGCCCCCACGGCGAGCCGATTCCCGATGCCGAGGGCAACCTGCCGGAACTGGACGACGTGCCGCTGCTGGCGGCAGCCCAGAAAGCCGATCTTGAGCTGACGCGGGTGCAGACGCGCGAGCCGGATCGCCTCGATTACCTGGGGGCGCTTGGATTAGTCCCCGGCGCGCACCTTCAGGTGCTCAATATCGCGCCGTTCAACGGTCCGATCCAGCTGAAGCTGAACAAGGAATATCGCATCATCGGGCACAACCTCGCCGAGACCATCCGCGTTCGCGTACTTGAGGATGAGGCGTAGGAGGGCTGTATGGCAGACATATCCCGCACTCGAATGACCAGCGAAGAATTTCGCGAGCTGCCGGAGACAACGCAGATTGTCGAGCTTATCGACGGGGAGATGATTGTGAGTCCAACGCCCGTTGACGCCCACCAGCGGGCTATTCTGTCACTGCTGCGTTTTCTGTTTCAGGTCGTCTCAACAGGCACGCTTCGCGTAGCGCCCTTATCGGTTTTTCTGTCTGAGACCGATGCCCTGGAGCCCGACATTTTCTGGGTGCGAGATTCGGAAAGTCGATGCCATCTGAGACCCGACGGGTACTGGTACGGTCCTCCTGATCTTGTCATCGAAGTTCTTTCACCCTCGACGGCGAAGCGTGACCGAGGCACGAAATTCAAGCTTTACGAGCGCTACGGTGTGGGCGAGTACTGGTTGATCGATCCTGAAGCCCAGTTCGTCGAGGTTTTCCGGCAGGACGGGGGGCACTTTGTTCAGCAGGGGCTTTATGGATTGGGCGAACCGTTCGTTTCGTTGGCGCTCGGCGGCATAGCCATTGAACCAAACGTCATTTTTAGCTAAGACGCGCACAAAACAGGGAGCGGGTATAGACAACCCGCTCCCCGTCGATTCAAGCGTCAAACGTGTGCTGCCAGATTGCGGCTGCTTCAGCCCGCCATCGACTCTTCGTGCGCTTCGTTTGCCTGCTCCTGCAAGCGCTCCGCGACCGCCTGCGGGTCTTCGCCGCCCACCGTCACGGCGGAAACCGCTTCGGCGACCAGATTGCGAACGGTGTTGTAGGAGGGCACGTTCGGCGAATTGTAGATGGCGATGTCAGGATTATTTTGAAGGGCATTCGCCGCGTCGAAATACGGGAACAAATCCTGATTCGGGAACGTCTCCGCCGTCAGCAGCTCGCGCGATGAGATCGACGGATTGAAGTAGCCGCTGCCCGCGCTCCACTGCGCCGCCGCTTCGGGCGTCGTCAGGAACTTAAGGAACAGCCAGCTTGCAAGCTGCTTTTCCGGCGTGCTTGGCACCAGGATGATACTGGGGACAAAAACCTGAAGCGTTT
>CALMDI010000209.1 GCA_937864975.1 uncultured Chloroflexota bacterium
TCATTGGTGTTCATGTTGTGGCTGGTACCCGCGCCCGCCTGAAACGGATCGACCACGAACTGTTCGTGATGCGTTCCGGCGAGCACTTCGTCCGCCGCCTTCATGATCGCGCGCGCGACTTTCTCATCCAGCAAGCCGAGGTCGAGATGCACCTCGGCGGCGGCGCGCTTGATGAGCGCCATCGCCCAGATAAATGCCGGGTACGGTCGTGAGCCGCTGATCGGGAAATTCTCGACCGCCCGCTGTGTCTGCGCGCCGTAATAGGCATTTTCCGGCACGCGCACTTCGCCAAGCGAATCTTTCTCGATTCGATGTGTCATTCGGAACCACTCCTTCAGATGCGCCCGCATGAGCGCAGGTTCTGCTTAGAAACAAAAAGGCGCTACCGATTGTAACGCCTTTCCGAGGACTGTGTGCTGAGTACGGAATTCTGAGTGAGGAGTCTGGCGTTAGTGAGCGCTGAGCTCGGCACCAGCCCTTCGGCTCAGAGCCGTCGCGTTAGCGATTGTTGGCTTCGTTGTAGCGCCGCGCGACTTCGTCCCAGTTGACCACGTTCCACCAGGCAGCGATGTAGTCGGGACGGCGGTTCTGGTAATTCAGATAGTAGGCATGTTCCCACACGTCCACGCCCAGAATCGGCGTTTTGCCTTCCATCAGCGGCGTGTCCTGATTGGGTGTCGACGTGATGCTGACGCCCCCGCCGGGCTCGGCAACCAACCACGCCCAGCCGGAACCGAAACGTCCAACCCCTGCGGCGGCTAATTTCTCCTTGAACTGGTCGAAGCTGCCAAACGCGCTGTTGATCGCATCGGCAAGCGCGCCGCTGGGCTGACCGCCGCCATTGGGACCCATGATCTGCCAGAATAAGGTGTGGTTGGCGTGCCCGCCGCCGTTGTTGCGAACCGCCGTGCGAATGTTTTCCGGCACGCGGTCGAGCGAGCGCATCAGCTCCTCAATCGACAGGTTCTGAAGATCGCTGTGTCCTTCCAGCGCCTTGTTCAAATTGGTGACGTAAGCGTTGTGATGCTTACCGTGGTGAATTTCCATCGTCCGCGCGTCGATGTGCGGTTCCAGCGCGTTAGCGGCATACGGCAGTGGAGGAAGTTCAAACGCCATGAGTACGCTCCTTTTGGCTGATATGAGGCTATAACACGGCGAGTTTACCACAAGCAGAAAGGCTTGTCGAAAGAAACCGTCCTTACGTACAGGTACGGGAGTCCTGAATTAAGAAACTCGTGTATATCTTTCGTTTTCCACAGCCACGTCTGCCATAAAATTTATATAGAGTGTAGACAATAGGTTGTCACTCCCGCGAGATTAAGTCTTTCAACAGAAACGGGCGTGGACGAAACCGTAAAACCACGAGGCGAGTGCAATGCCAGAATTTACCTTCGACGATTTTCAGTTTGACGACGAGATCGAGACGTTCGATTTCACCGACGATGCCCCCCTGCCAGGACTCGAAGATGAATTCGACCAGCCCAATCTCGACGAAGCCGACGACGACAACCGTGTCAACCGCACGTTCATTATGTTCGCCATCACGCTCATTGTGTTGTTCGTGTTCGGTCTGGGCGCGGTGCTTCTGCTTGCCTCGCGCAACAACGGTCCGACCGCGGCGGAACTGACGACTACCGCGATCTATGCTACCAATTCGGCGGCGATGGTGGCGCTGAACCTGACGGAAACCCAATCGTCCTATTATCAATCGCTGACCCTGACCGCCGCCGCGGTGACGGCGACGCCCTCGCCCACGGCGACCAGCACGCGCCCGCCGACTGTGACGCCGACGCCAACTCTGGATGCGACGGCGCTGGCGGGAACGCTGGCAGCCGAGCAGATGAGCGCCGCGGCAACCGCCGCCGCGCTGGGCACGCTGCAAGCGCTGGCGGCTCAGCAGGCAGCCAACGCCAGCCTCGAAGAATTGTGGTCTACGGAAGTCGCCTTCGTGACGCAGCAAGCCGCCGTCGTGCAGGCGCAGTACGGGACGCAGATAGCCATGGTGAGCATCGCCGCCGACAACGCAATGCTGACGCAGGTTGCTTTCGAGGCGCTGTCAACGCAGGTCGCCATTGAGCAGCAGGGCATTATGGCAACGCAGGCATCCATCGCGATTGACGCCTACTTTGCCACGCGGCTTCCCGGCGGTGGCGCGTTTGCCACCCTGGCGTTCGTGGCAACCCCGACCGCGCAGCAGCGGCAGAACGACGTGCTCTCCTTCTTCGCGCAGCCCACCGAGCCTGCCCCGGAAGGCAGCGCCGGGGACGCGCCAGCGGTCAGCCAGGGGAACGGACCCTTCGAGTCGGCGTTCCCGCCCAACTTTGCCCGTCCCTTCACAACCGTGTTCGAGACGTTCCTGACCGTGCTCGGCAGCTAAGCCCTATCAATTCACGCTCGATCAAACGACTCCCGGTAACGTCTGGGAGTCGTTTCTGTGTGCTTTTGTGTCTCGCTCGCGCCAATGCTACCATTGAGGTCTTGCCCTTCCCCACGCCGGATTAATCCACATGACGCCCGACACGGCACGCGCTGCACCTGCCCGCTCGACAATGCCGCCACATGCAGTGCTTTTCTTGGCGATTGGGCTGATCGCGATGTCATTCGCGTCCATCCTCATTCGCTACGCGCAGACCGATGGCGTGCCCTCCCTGTTCATCGCGGCGGGTCGCCTGACCGCCGCCGCGCTCATCCTGACGCCGTTCGCGCTGAGCCGACATTGGGCAGTGCTTCGGATGCTGCGACGCGGCGACCTGCTGCTGGCGGGCACGTCGGGCGCGCTGCTGGCGCTGCACTTTGCCACGTGGATCGCGTCGCTGGAATACACGAGCGTGCTGGTGAGCGTCGTCCTCGTCAGCACCAGCCCATTGTGGGTGGCGCTGCTGGAATGGGTGTTCCTGCGCGCCCGACTGCGCCCGCTGGTCATCGCCGGGCTGGTCGTCGCCATCCTCGGCGGCGTGTTCATCGGGCTTGCCGGGGGAAGCACGATGACCGGGAGCGATCCGACGCTCGGCGGCGCGCTGGCGCTGACCGGCGCGGTGGCAATCGCATTGTATCTCGTCATCGGGCGGAAGCTGCGCGCGCGCCTGCCGCTGCTGCCCTATATATGGCTGGTCTATGGCTGCGCGGCGGTCGCGCTGCTGCTCGCCGTCGCCGTGACCGGCACGTCCGTGACCGGCTACAGCACGCAGAGCTACGTGTGGATTTTGCTGCTGGCGCTGCTGCCGCAGCTTATTGGGCACTCGTCGCTCAACTACGCGCTGCGCTATCTCTCCGCCACGTTCGTCAGCATCGTCACCCAGATGGAACCGGTCGGAAGCGCCCTGCTCGCCTTTGTCGTCTTCCGCGAGCAGCCCGCCCCGCTGCAAATTGCGGGCAGCGCCGCGATTCTGGCAGGTATTCTGCTGGCAACGTTCGGGCAAAAACAGGTGGGTGAAGCCGCGCCTGACCCCCTTGAGGAATAGCGCGAGGGGTGGTGGTGTCCGGTTTACGGACGCACTTGCATGGAGCGCGATAGGCTATACGGAGCGTACACAAACAGCAGCCGCTGGTACGTCAGATGCTCCTGAAATCGGTCAACATCGACGTGCTCCTGAAGAGAGCCGAGCATCGGATTCAACTGGCGCACCTGCTTTGCGAGCAGTAATTTGCCGACCGCCTTCATCAGCCTGGCTTTCCACGGCGCGGCGCTGCGAAGATAAACGTCGACCAAGCCCATCGTCGGCACGAGATAATCATCGACAAACTGTCTCGCAAGCTGTAAGGTCGGCAAGACATCCTGAGTAATGTCGATCTGCTGAAGTAACTCGAAGCCGTGTTCCCGCGCCCGCCGGATGTAGTCGGCTTCGATGGTGACGACGCGATGGTACAGGCGCGTCGGCTGCTTCTTAAACTTGCCCGAAATGAGCAAATATCCGCCGGGTTTGAGCAGCCGCCTGCACTGCTGAAACCCGATCTCCGTATCGAAGTAGTTGTGAGACTCACTCATCAAAATCAGATCAAACATCTCGGTGGATTCAAAGGCTTCAAAGGCAACGTTGCAGAAAATGACCTGCGAGTTCTGATAATATTTCGCGTGGTTTTTGTCCGGCGAGAGCGCCGTCACCGAATGCCCTCTCGCGAACATCGCTTCGGCAACGTCGCCCACTCCAGCTCCAACGTCCAGAATCGACATGCGCTCGGCGGGAATGAGCGCGAGAAGTGTGTCTGTATACCGCGCCTGCGCCTTCCGCAGCTTGTCGAGCGTCAGATCGTCGCCGTCGCTCCAGCAGCCGTAATGCAGCGAGCCGAGCTTGAGCACTTCCGTGAAGAAATAAAGCTCCAGGTCGGTATCGGAAAATGAGGGGATGGCTTCGTTCTTCACAGGCTTCATCTCTGACCTCCCGTAAGGTCAGCAGCGATTTAAGCTTCGCATGAAATGACTATACCGCTGTCTAAGGCATATCGCGCGGCTCTGAATGTGTGAATTGGGCGACGAACATTCAGAGACTAAGCGCTCTGGCGCAACGATGAGTTTCGTAGGGGCGCACCCTTGCTAGGGGGTCACCGCCACGAGGCGGTGACTGAAGGCAGAGCCAAAGGCTCTGCCCCCGCGCATGTGCGCCCGGAATTTGAACCCATGCGGGCGGACCCGTGCGTCCGCCCCTACGAAACCCACTCCTTACCGTGATTGCTAGTCGGGCAACCCCACCCCGTCTCGCTTGCGCGGGGTTCCCGCCAAAGGCGGGAACTTCGGT
>CALMDI010000210.1 GCA_937864975.1 uncultured Chloroflexota bacterium
CGCGGATAAAAAACCGGAAGAATGGATAGGCGGCGTTCCGTGCTGCCACCCGCCTTCGATGAGAATGCCGCCACGCTACAAGTCTACACGTCGCGCGTAAAAATCGCGTTGGCAGAACATAAGAGCTATCCAAAAGGTTGCAGCGAAACATGGCTATAATGATATAATGAAAGCAGTTCAGATACGGAGTGATCCCATGAGCGTGCAGGAAAAGCGCTATACCCTTCAGGATTTACATGAAATTGAGAGCCGACCGGAAAATGCGGATCGGATTTTCGAGCTGATTGACGGGGAGATTATCGAAAAAGTGCCGAGCTTTAAACCATCCATGATCGCTGCGACTCTCATCGTCACCATTCAGCCGTTTGTCAAACAGCACCAGCTTGGGTTTGTCACAGGCGCGGACGGCGGCTACATCATGAATGACGAGGGAAACGTCTTCGATCCCGACGTGGGCTTTATCTCCAAACTTCGGATGCCGCAAATGCCGGAGCGCGAAGCGCTCGTGCCGCCGGATTTCGCCATCGAGGTGAAATCGCCCACCGACCGCAAGCGGGACATGCGTCTGAAGGCGGAAAAATATCTCCGGTTTGGCACGACGATGGTCTGGCTCGTATTCCCCGACGAACAGCAGGTTGAGGTATATGTGCGCGATCAGGACGTGCAAACCTTAGGCGTGGACGACGAGGTTGACCAGTATGAAGTGATACCGGGAATCAGTCTCGCGGTTCGAGACGTTTAAGCATGAGCAGGAGTCCTGTGAAGCCGCTGAAAGCTTTGATTCGTCAATGCCGCTGGGCTTAAAACCGAGGGCGCGTTTGACCACGCCGCGCAGGGCGGTGTCGATGCGTACGAGGGGCAGCCGCTCGAAAAGATACTCGTCGTGTTCGTACGCCTGCGACCCCATGCCGCGCTTGAACTGAGCGAGCGCAGTCGCCGGCTTTGTTTCGCCGGTGTTGTAGTAGCGGCAGCCTGCCGCAATCGCGTCCTGAATCGCGTGCCATTGAATGACTTCGGTGGCATAGGTGGGTCCGGCGAGGTCAATATCCATCGCGCCGCGCGTGTTGTGGGCATTCTTGCCGATGAGAACGATGGTCGCCGCCGCCGCCTCGCCGTCTTTCCACGCCACCCAGACCCTGCACGCCTCGCCCATTCGCCGCGCGATATGCACAAATTTCGACATCGGCTCGCGCATTTTAGCGCGCAGCCGAGCCAGCGCCAGCGGCTCGTGTTCCACGCGCGACCACCGTTTGACCGACTTCATATACAGGTCGTGGAAGACGGGGATCAGCCGCCCGGTCGTGTCACACTCGATGACCAGCCCCATTTTCTCGCCATTCCGAATGTGCTGGCGTGTTTTCTTCCGCATCCGCTTCTGCCATACCGCCTCGACGCCGCCTTCGAGATCGAGAATATAGGCGGCGGAGCGGCGGCACTGGAGACGAGACGGCTTGCGCGCGGCGTCATAGATCGGGGCGTGCAGCGGATTTGGACGCATCCGCACGGACTGATACGGCAATGCAACCAGATCGGATAAGACAATCTCGACGTCTTGTGATGTCAGCGGCGTGTCGCTCAGAATGCCGCCAAACCCCCAGGCAAACGGCGGCGAGCCGGCGAAGGTCAGGGAAGAGCGCCAGGGATTAATGCGCGCCAGAGGAAGAAC
>CALMDI010000211.1 GCA_937864975.1 uncultured Chloroflexota bacterium
ATACAAACGAGTCCTTGCCTGCCGTTTCATACACCCACGGATACAGCGGCGACAGTTTCAGGCGCTCTAAAATCTTCAGCGCCAGAATCACCGGTCCTTCAGGGAAGGGGCGGATTTTCTTGTGGAAACCCGCGTAATCGAGCACGGCTTGATAATCTTCGCTCATCGTCGTGAATTCTTTCGCGCCGATGTTGAACGTGTCATTCGCCAGCGCGCAGTCAGCCGTCGCCGCCAGATAAATCGCGTCGCACAGGTCTTCGACGTCCAGTAGCTGGTAGCGGTTCCTGCCGCTGCCGATCATTGGAAACCCGCGCCCGTCCTTTGCCCAGTCGTAGAAGAGCGCGAAGACGCCGAGCCGTTCCGGTCCGACAAACGACTTGGGGCGAATGATCGGCACGCACATGCCTTTCGCCCGGTATTCCATGCACACCTGCTCCGCCTGAATCTTTGCCTCGCCATAGGGTCCAACGCCAACCATCGCGTCGGTTTCGTAGAGCGGGTGATGATCCGGCACGCCATAAACCGCCGTCGACGAGACGTGAATGAAGCGCTCTACGCCGTGCTCAAACGCCGAGTCGAGCACGAGGCGCGTGCCGTCTACTTCGGTCGAGAAGATGTCCTCGCGGGTGTAGAGCGGCAGCGCCGCCGCCGCGTGAACGACAATGTCAATCCCTTCCATCGCCCGGTCGACCGTCGCGCGGTCGCGGATATCGCCCTTGATCTCGGCGATCTTCGAGCGCTCTGGATAGTCGAAATCGGCGACGTCCAGCGACGTGACGCGGTGCCCCTTCGCCAGCAGATAGCGGGCGAGGTTGATGCCCAGAAATCCGGCGCCGCCGGTAATCAGATAAGACTTCGGTTGGATCATTCGATTCCACTCCACCTTCACGTTTGGCGGGCAACAGCGTGATGCCCGTCATCTCTCGTTATTCTAACCTCTCCTGTGGGACTGATCGAGGCTTAACATCTCAACGAAACCGGGTTTACTCGCGCTGGTCGTGCTGCGGTGGGATGTGAGGCAGCGATCAGGCAGCAAAAAGGGCAAACGAGCGGTTCGCCCCATGCGTATCAAGTTAAGCCACAAATAGATCGGCTTCGCCTCAAACCCCTCCCTTGCTCGGGGTCCCCGCCTCTGGCGGGAACCCCGCGCGAGGTCGGGAGGATAGGGGTTGAATGTGAGGTATAGCGCAGTTATGGCGGCGGTTCAATTACACCATACGGCGAGGCACTGGACGCTGAGCGCCACGCTGTCCAGCGGGGGGAGAGCCTCGAACTCCGCGAGGCTGAGCGTCGTAAACGTGTAGTCGATGAATACCTGGAAGCCGTCCCCCTGAACGACCATCATGTTCGAGAACTGCGCGGTGCTGCGCGCCAGCGGCGTGAAGGTCGTGCCGCGCGGCATGACGCCCAGCCGTCTACGCGCGCTCCGGTCGCTGAAAACCACCACGCCGGTCAGGCTCGGTCGCAGCCCCGCCGTCCCAGTCACGGCGGGCGCCTGCGGATTGGGCGCCGGAGCCGTTCCCGCTGCCGCCAGCATCGCCTGCGGGCGCATCTCGACGTACTGGCTCGCCTGAAGCTCTGCCTGACTGCAAAACGCCGGGCTGCTGGCGTCAGCTTGCAGCGCCACGCCGCTGCGTTCCAGCAGCATGACGAGGCTCTGGGTCGCCCGGTTGCAGCGCATGAGCGGGTCGCTTCCAATCCAGCCGGGCGGGCGGATGCCCGGCTCGACCGCCGCGTCCGCGAGAATTTCAAGGTCATGGCGAATGTCGCGCGCAATTTTGAACGGCGTGCCGACCACCG
>CALMDI010000212.1 GCA_937864975.1 uncultured Chloroflexota bacterium
ATGTTATACTGACTGTCATCTTCTACCCTAGCCGAGAGTGACCGCTATGCCCCGGAAAGTGTTCCAGATACCAACAATGGTCAGCGAAGAAGACGTCGAGGTGGTCGAGAATGCGCTGCGGCAGATGAAAGGAACGCGGCATGTCGAGTTGAATCTCTATGCCAAAGAGGTCAGTATCCAGTGGGACGACCCGACCTCGTGGCACGAGATTCACCGGACGCTGACCGATCTAGGGTACGTGCCGGAAGCGTAGTCCAGCCGAATCGACCGTAAGAACTCGCCCTATCTCCGCGTCTGGATTCATGGGATACTCAAGCACCGGCGCTGCGTAAAAACTTCATCAGAATTGCCGTCGCGGTCGACTCAACCGGCGAATCTTGCTGTATCATATCCGTTGGAATGAAGCGTTTAGTGCGCCTTTGAGGTGATGTTTTATGCCCGTCTACACCTATCGTCGTGCAGATGGCACTACCTTTGACTATCGGCAAAAGTTCACGGACGACCCGCTGAAGGTCGACCCGACGACAGGGCAGCCCGTTCAGCGGATTGTCCACGCCGCCGGAATCATTTTTAAAGGATCGGGCTTCTACGTGAACGACAGCAAGGATGCCTCGCGCAAGAACGTGACCACCCCGGCGAAGATCGGCGAGGACTCGCCCGCCAAAGCCACCGAGACGCCTGCCGCCGAAAAGTTGGAGAAATCTGAGAAGTCCGAGAAAAAAGAAGCCGCGCCCGCCAAAGCCGACGTGAGCGCTGCCGCCGACTAGGCACCTTCTGCCACCGCTCCAAGTGGAGCGGTCAACCCTCGAAACAAAAACGTCTCGCCTAACTGTGCGGGACGTTTTTATAACTGGAAGCCACCGGAAGTGTGCACAATCTTCTGATGGTAATTGGTGACGAATTCCTGGAGCTTTTCGTACAATTGCATCCATTCGCCGCTGTTCAGAATTTCCCGCATCGCCTCGATATCCTTGGCGATCCCTTCCGTCATGATCTGCGGCGTTTCCGTGCGGCTGTAAACCGTGTACCATGCGCCGGTCGCCTGCAAGCCCAGCTTGGTAATTCCCGGCACCCATTCACGCACGACAAACTCGAAATACTCCTGATCGCGCCCCGGCTTGATATCCCAGTTCATCAGCAGCTTCACACTCATCAAGAGTACCCCGTGGGTAAATTGCCTCGCGCCTGCTGCGTTGGGCGCGATGTTCCAGCGCGAGGCGCGACCAAGCCTTAACTCGTTTGCGGGGTTAGCATAACGACTTGCGGCTGATCTGGCAAGGCACCCGCCGTGACTTTTAAGACTTCGGTTTCCTGCGGATGGCTCACGCCCATCGCCTTGAGAAACTTGTCCACCGGCTCCAGCTCGACCGTCAAACCGGGCAGCGCGTAATGCATCGGCACGATGTAATGCGGCTCGATCAACGCCACCACTTCCGCCGCCTGGCTCGCCTTCAAGCCCTTGCCGCCGCCGCACGGAATGAGCAGCACGTTGACCTCGCCAATCTCTTCGATCACCGACTGATCGGGAACGTGATCAAGGTCGCCCAGGTGCAGCACCGTCAGGTTGTCGTACTCGATCATGTAGGCGACATTGCGATGGGTCTCGCCCTCGTTGGTGTTGTGCATGGCGATGCCCATGACGAACGTGCTGCCGACCTCGTACTCGCCCGGTCCGGTAACGACGTACGGCTCGCCCTTTACGGCTTCGACGTTATTGTGACCGGGGACGTCGTGACTGATCGTGACTACGTCCGCTTTCAGGCGCGGCGCGGGAATGCCGGCGGCGCCCTGCGAGGCGAC
>CALMDI010000213.1 GCA_937864975.1 uncultured Chloroflexota bacterium
CCACCAGCAGCAGCATGGCGCGGTAAAAACTGTCCTGCAAGGTCATCCACCCCACCAGCGGCGGTACGATGACCACCAGTACAGTAGCGATGAGCACGATGGGCACGAACCGCGCGGTAAAGCGCTCGGTGTCCTGCTGTGTCGGGCTTTGCTGGCTCTGCGCTTCCGCCACGAGCTGAGTCACGCGCGCCAGTGTATTATCCTTCGCCAGGCTGGTGACCTCAACTTCGAGCGCCGCGTCCTGATTAACCGTCCCGGCAAAGACCTCGTCGCCCACGTTCTTGACGACCGGGACGCTCTCGCCCGTGATCGGGCTTTGATCGACACCGCTCGCGCCCGTGGTCACCTTGCCGTCGACGGGTATCCGGTCGCCCGGTCGAACGACCACGACATCGCCCACCACGACCTGGTTGACATCGACTTCGACAAGCTGATCGCCCCGCTTGACCCGCGCCGTGCTGGGCATCAACGCGCCCAGCTCATTGATCGCGTTGCGGGCGCGATCCAGCGCGTAGTGCTCGCCCGCATGTCCCAGGCTAAACAGGAATAACAGGAACGCGCCTTCCGCCCACTCGCCCAAGATCGCCGCGCCCGCGGCGGCGGCGAGCATTAGCACATCGGTATCGAATTTGCCTTTGAGGAGCGCGGGGATCGCGTGCGTCGCAATGTCGTAGCCGCCCGCCAGGTAGGCAAGCAGGAAGAACACCAGCGACAGAGTCGGTGAAAAGCCTAAATACTGCTCGCCCAGCCATCCGATCAGCAGAAAGAGTCCGGCAAGCGCCACGAGAATCAGCGTCCATCGTTCCTGCATCCAGTGAGGCAGAAATCCCGGCGCGCTCCCGTGATCGTGGTCGTGTCCGTGTTCAGCCGCGCGCGCAGGCGTTTCACCCGCGTGCGCCGGTTCGCCGGTCGCGGTGTTTTCCTGAGGGTAAGCACGCGCTGTCCCGGTTGAGTCCGATGGCGCGAGCGCCGTCGTCCTGGCTCCCATGCCGCGAATCGTGCGGTCAATCGCCGCCCGCTCCAGCACGGTGCTGTCATAGGCGACCGAGATCAAGCCCGCCGCGTAATTGGCGCTGGCGTGGATCATCCCTTCTAAACGCTGTAATTCTTGCTCCAGCGTGATGGCGGCGTCTGCCGTATTTAAGCCCTTGAACGGAATTTGCTCGTGACGGTAACGCTCGCTGATCTGCGTCCCGGTCTCCTGCGCCAGACGTTGTAACGCCGGCAGGGAAACCAGGTTCGGGTCGTAATGCAGGCACAGTTGCGCGCCGCCGTTCTCGCGGACAACGTGCGCTTTTTCAATGCCGCGGTGCTGCGTCAACCGCGACGTGAGCAGATTCACACAAGCATCCTCCGCGTCGAGTTGCGGAAGCACAATCGAGAGATCGAGGCGCATGGTTGGGGACATTCGTCCTAGCCTTTCACGAACGCGGTCACGAATTGGGACTTCGTATCAATACATGTGCATGTATTCATGAATTATCGTAAAAAAGGGGCGCCGCTTATCCGTGCTCGACGTGAAGCAATCCCTGCCGGAAAAGATCGCGGACATGCTCGTCGTCCAGGGCGTAATAGACGTGGCGTCCCTGCTTGCGAAAGCGCACCAGATTTAACTGTCGCAGGTGGCGCAGTTGATGTGAAATTGCCGACTGGCTCATCCCAAGCACCACTTCCAGTGTGTGGACGCACACTTCGTTATCGAGCAGCAGGGAAATCAGGCGCAGTCGGTTCGGATCGCTGAGCGCCTTAAACACCTCTGCGAGACGGTTGGCGGTGGACGATTCAATCACCTGCTCGTCGAGAGCGGGGAGCACTTCTCCCCTGTCATCCTGGCAGACACTCCTGGAAACCGATGCTTCGAGCGTCATGGCGACACCGCTATCATATGTGCACTTATTCATATATTATAGGCGGCGCTTGCCACGAGTCAAGGCTCGAGAGCCAGCGCGAGTGGGAATAGAATCGTGTTCAGCATTGGGGAATGTCGCTCGTCGTGCGACCGGACGCATCGTTCAGTAAATCCCCAGCCGATGGAGACTCTGCACCAGCTTGATTTTGAGGTGTTCCGGCGTTGTTAGATCGTGGACGGGCAGCGGCACTGCCAGCGGAACGCGCGAGATCGTCGCCGAAAATCTGGAAGCCAGTCGTTCGATGAACTCCTCGTAAAGCCCGCGCTCGGAATGCGAGTAGCCCGGAGAAAAAACCACGAACGTGGTTTCGGGAATGGCGCTGAAGGTACGTTTCAGGAAGCTCTCCATCAGCGTGCGAACCCGGGACAGATCGTACTCCTTCGAGCCGAGAGCGTCCCAATCAATATCCAGTTGGTGACCGTCAATCACACCATCCCATTCGTCGAACGTGAGTTCCTCAAAGACAACCGGCACTTCCCTGGCATCGCGCACGCGGTGGAGCAGCCGGTATGGAACGATGGACAGATCGGATTCGTACTTGACAGTACCCACATCGTAGCGCCTGCCCCCATGCGGATCATGGACCCAGCGCAGCGACGTCACGGTACCGTCCAGAATGGCGTGCGCCAGGTAGTTGCCCGGATCGACGGGTGGTAACGCGGTTTCATTGGGATTCGCGATATAGGCGCGTCCCCGGCGACGGTCGATGAGCAGCCCATGCAGGTCGCAGTGGAAATCGACGTGGGTTACCGTCAGTCCGCGCTGGTTCCGTTCGCGCCAAATCTCGTAAACCTGGTTGTGTTCCTCGCAGACGATAATCTCAGGCATGGAAGCATCCTCCGGGCAAGGTATATGCCGCATGAGGTGGAGCGTTTCGCGTCCTGTCCCTGGGTGTGGCATCGCTTGCCAGTATTGAGCGTATCAGGATGATACACCGTCGTATGTGCACGTATTCATACCGTGATTGCTAGTCGGGCAACCCCACCCCGTCTCGCTTGCGCGGGGTTCCCGCCACGCACCGGGTTCCCGCTGA
>CALMDI010000214.1 GCA_937864975.1 uncultured Chloroflexota bacterium
AGCCGACGACAAGCACACAGGTCAATGGCGCGCGCGGTGAGGAGCGCGTTCGGATGTCCCGCCGACGCCGCACCATCGCGCAGCGGCTGGTCGAAGCCCAGCAAACGGCGGCGATGCTGACGACATTTAACGAGATCGACATGACAAAGGTGATCGACATTCGCAGCCGCCGCAAAGACTCGTTTAAGGAGCGCACGGGCGTCGGTCTTGGCTTTAGCTCGTTCTTCGTCAAGGCATCCATCGGCGCGCTGAAAGCCTTCCCGATGCTCAACGCGGAAATTCAGGGCGACGAGATCGTGCTCAAGCATTACTACGATATCGGCATTGCCATCGGCGCGGCAGAAGGTCTGGTCGTTCCCGTGCTGCGCGACGCCGACCGCATGTCGTTCGCGGAAATTGAGCAGGGAATCAAGACGTTCGCGCAGCAAACGGAAAACGGCACCCTGTCGCTGGACGCGCTGCGCGGCGGCACGTTTACGATTACCAACGGTGGCGTGTTTGGCTCGCTGCTCAGCACGCCGATTCTCAATCCGCCGCAGGTCGGCATCCTCGGTATGCACAAGATCGAGCCGCGCCCGATTGCGCTCAACGGCGAGGTGGTCATCCGCTCGATGATGTACGTCGCCCTCAGCTACGATCACCGCATCGTGGATGGGCGCGAAGCCGTGCAGTTTCTGGTGCGCGTGAAAGAACTGGTCGAGGACCCGGAAAGCCTGATGCTGGAAGGGTAATCGAAGCGCTGTGAGCTTGCGCGGTGCGTTAGCGCTGCGCGGGAAGCACAAAACGGAAGGTCGTGCCCTGCCCCGGCGTGCTTTCGACAGTGATTTTACCGCCGTGCATGTCGACAATTTTCTGGGCGATGGATAAGCCAAGCCCCACGCCACCCGTGTCCACCGAGCGGGCTTTGTCGGCGCGGTAGAAGCGCTCGAAGATGCGCGGCAGATGCGCCGAATCGATCCCGATGCCGGTGTCGCCAATTTCGACCGCGACCTCTCCTTCATCCGCGTACGTACGCAGCAGGATGTCGCCCTCTTCCGGTGTGAACTGAACAGCGTTGGCGATCACTTCGGACAGCGCGCGCTCCAGTTCAACCGCGTTTGCCAGAATCATCAGGGGTTCGGGCGCAAGGTCGATGTTAATCGTCAGATGCTTCGCCGCGGCGGCGCGGTTGCCATGCAGGTCGATCATCCGAATCAGACTATTCACGTCGGTCGGCGTCATCGTAAGGGTGAGATCGCCGTCGAGCCGCATCATCGTCAGCAAACCCTCGATCAATCGCGAAAGATGCGTGGTCTCGTGCTGAATGCTGTCGATGTAGGTATACCGCTTGTCGGAGTCATTCGTTTTGCGTAACAGGTAGAGACTCGTGTTAATCGTGGACAGCGGCGTGCGGAGGTCGTGGGAGGCATCGCGCACGAAATCGGCAAGCATTTTCACGCGCTCGCGCTGGCTTCCCAGCTCGACGGCTTGCTGCTCGGCGTGCTTGCGCCCGGTAATATCCGTGGCGACGCACAGCAATTGATATGTGCTGCTGTCCGCCGAGACGAGCGGCGCTTTAAGCGTCTGGAACCAATGAAGCTCGCCCGTCACCTGATGCGGGATACTTTCCTCCGGGATAAACCTGGCAATCCGCGACCTCAGTACCTCGTTATCGTCCCGCTGAAGTCTATCGACGACCTCCCTCGGAATGCCAAAATCGGCTTGATCCTTACCGATCAACGCATCGACCTCGGTTCCCAGAAAGCTGGCAAGCGCTTTGTTCGCCAGCGTAAATTTACCGTTGGCATCTTTGACAAAGATCAGGCTGGGATTGATGTCAATTAACTGTTGAAGAAATTCCTTGTGCTGCCGGTGCGCGTCTTCTTCCTGCTGACGCTCGGTAATGTCATGTCCGATGCCGACGAGTCCGATAATTTTGTTGTCGGCATCGCGCAGCGGCACCTTGGTGGTCAGCAGCCAGCGCATCGCGCCGGTCGTGGGCGAAATGTGCGGCTCGACATGATTGACCAGCGCCTGACCAGATAAAATCACCTTTCGATCATCCGCGAAATACTGCTCCGCATGATCGGAATCGTAAAAGTCGAAATCGGTTTTGCCGACCAGCAGATCGGGCGAAGCCACTCCCATCACCCGTGCAACCGCCTCGTTGCAGATCACGAAGCGGCACTGCGCGTCCTTGACAAAAATGCAGTCGGGCAGATTGTCGATCAGCGTCCGCAGTCGGTTCCGCTCGGCGGCTAGCCGCGCTTCCACCTGCTTGCGCTCGGCAACTTCCTGCTTCAACGCCGCGTTCGCCTCGGAAAGACGTGATGTGCGGTCGATCACGCGGCGCTCCAGCTCATCGCGCGCATTTTGAAGCTCGTCCTCGTATTGTTTACGCTCCGTGATGTCGCGGCTGACACCGACCAATCCCACGATGTTGCCCTGCCGGTCGCGCAGCGGCACTTTGGACGTCAGGAACCAGCGGCGGATGCCCGCGTGCGTGACCAGCAGTTCTTCGCGATTGATGAGGCTGCTTCCGGCGCCGAGAATTTCCTGATCGTCGCGGTCAAGCGTCTGTGTCGTTCCGGCGGGCAGGAGATCGGCGTTTCGCTTCCCGATCAGCGAATCGGTTGAAACCCCCAATGTGTCCGCGACACTTTGATTTCCCAGCAGATACCGATTCTGGCTGTCCTTGACGTAGATATCTTCAGGGAGAAGATCGATCAGTGTGCGGAGCAAATTTCGTTCCCCGGCGAGATCGTCCTCGGCACGCTTACGGTCGCTGACGTCGCGAACGAAACCCAGAAAGCCGGTGATACTTCCGTTTTCGGATAACGTGGCAAGGATCTGCTCAACCCATCGCTCCTCACCAGAAGCCGCAACCACCGGAAATTCCAGCGTCGTCCGAGGTATGGCTTCGCGGTACTGCCGACCATAGAACGCCGAGACGGTTTCACGCCAGGCGGGGACAATAAATTCGGCGAAGTGCCGGTTCGAGAGTTCGTCGGGCAGATAGCCGAGCATCGACTGAATGGTGGGATTGACGTAGGTAAAGTGACCCTGCGGATCGGTGGTGAAAATGACCTCGCCCGCGGATTCCACCAGTTTGCGATAGAAATCGGCGCTGTGATCGCCATTGGCAGCGGTCGTTTTCACATGCACGCCATTCGTCTTTTGAACCATAAACTGAGATCACCTATCCCCACGCGCTTATTTCCTGATTGTAATACTCAATTACTTCGCCTTGCATAGAGCAATAGCTTAAACGATTAACGTCGTGG
>CALMDI010000215.1 GCA_937864975.1 uncultured Chloroflexota bacterium
TTCAACTCGTCGGTCGCGCCGATGTGCGGCAGGAACGTGACGTGAACGTAAATAGCGTCGTTGCGCCCGACGTTGGATTTCATCTGCCGGATGGCTTCGAGGAACGGCAAGCCTTCGATGTCACCCACCGTGCCGCCAACCTCGACAATCACGACATCGGCATTGCTCTCTTTGCCGACGAGGACGATGCGCCGTTTGATCTCGTTTGTGATATGAGGAATGACCTGAATGGTGCCGCCAAGATAATCACCGCGGCGTTCCTTGTCGATGACGTGGCTGTACACCTGCCCCGCCGTGACGTTGCAGTATCGATTCAGACTTTCGTCGATGAACCGCTCGTAGTGGCCCAGGTCGAGGTCGGTTTCCGCGCCGTCGTTGGTGACGAAGACCTCGCCGTGCTGGTAGGGACTCATCGTACCGGGATCGACGTTGAGATACGGGTCAAGCTTCTGGATGGCAACCTTCAAGCCCCGTGCCTTTAAGATGCGTCCGAGGGCAGCGGCGGTGACGCCCTTACCCACGGAACTCACCACGCCGCCCGTGCAGAAGATGTACTTCGGCTTCGTTAGTCCGCTCATCGTTCTATCCTACTCGCTCTCCACCCGCCATCGATCCGCCGGTTCGTTTCGCACGGACAAAATCATCAAACCCGATTGAGACGCAGCAAAGCCCAATTCACAAGCGTCGATGTGGAAACTGTCGTCAGACCAGTTTTTCGAGGTCGTCTGCCGTGCGACGCATATCCAGAAAGATCAATCCGAGCTTGGCGCCTTCGCGGACGAGCGTGGTCAACACCGCTTCGTCGCCAACCGACATGAGAATCACGTAGCCGCTGTTGCCGCGAATGTACACTTGATCCAAGCCGCCGCGACCCAGCTCAGTCGAAATTCGCTCGCCGAGCGACAGCATCGCCGCGGACATGGCAGAGACGCGGTCTTCCTCGATGCCGAAGGGCAGGGACGACGCCATAATCAATCCGTCGACGCTCACCACCGCGGAGGCTTCGATTTCCGGCGTCGTCGCCTGTAAGTCGCGCAGGCGATCCACCATCAACTCCGTCCGCGATTTCGCCATGGAATGCTCCTCCTAAAACGCAAGCCCCGGCTCAACGCCGGGCAGAAGCGGCTCTATCGTCGCTGCAATGGGGCGAACGTCGCTGCGTAACGCTTGATCCAAACCGAGGGTGCGCCGAAACCGGGATTTCCGGTCGCGCCGCGTATTGCATGGTACTTCATTATACCCGACCTGCCTCAAACGGCAAGTTCGCGCAGGCGGCGCGGCAGGCAAGCGTCAGGTTCGCGTATTCGACTCCGGGGACATCCGGTCTGGTCACAGGATTACAGAATTCGCTATACTGGTAGGGATTGCGTCCTCACCGGCTCGACCCAATGGGTCGAGCCTCCCGTCCGTTTAAACGGTAAAGTTGGTGCTATGCCCGAATTACCCCAGGAAACCCGGCGTGTCGCGCCCGATGCCAGCAGCAACAACCGGCAGCGGCACGTCAATCTCGTCCAGGAAGTCGCCGAGCGCATTACCCACAGTGTCAGCCAGGTCATCGCCGGAAAGCGCAATGAAATCCGGCTGACGGTGCTCGGCTTGCTGGTTCAGGGTCACATTCTGCTCGAAGACGTGCCGGGCGTCGGCAAGACGATGCTGGCGAAAACACTCGCCAAGTCAATTGGCTGCACGTTCAGCCGCATCCAGTTCACGCCCGACATGCTGCCCTCCGACGTAACAGGCGTCTCGCTGTTCAATCAGAAGACCCGCGAGTTCGAGTTCCGCGCGGGACCGATCATGGCGCAGATCGTCCTCGCGGACGAGATCAACCGCGCGACGCCCAAGACACAGGCGGCGCTGCTGGAAGCGATGGAAGAACGGCAGGTCACCGTGGACGGCGTGACGTACAGTATGCAAGAGCCGTTCATGATTGTCGCCACCCAGAACCCGATTGAATACGAAGGCACATTCCCACTGCCGGAAGCGCAGCTTGACCGCTTCATGATTCGTATCCAGTTAGGCTACCCGACCCCCAACGAAGAGTTCACCATTCTCACCGCGCAGCAGTACGAACACCCCCTGGCAAACACGTATCAGGTGGTGAACGTGCAGGAGCTGCTGGCGGCGCATACCGCCATTCGCGAAGTCTACGTCGCGGACGAGATCAAGCGCTACATCATTGATCTCGTCGGCGCGTCACGCCAGCACCCGGATGTTTATCTCGGCAGCAGCCCGCGCGGCGCGCTGGCGCTCTTCCGCACCTCCCAGGCGCGCGCGGCGATGGCAGGACGCGACTACGTCATCCCCGACGACGTGAAGGCGCTGGCAGATGTTACGCTTTCGCACCGTATCATCGTCGGTCCGGCGGCACGCATCAAGGACATTTCCTCGCGCACCATCGTGCAGGACATTCTGACGGCGACACCGGTTCCCGGCGCGTCCGCCTGGCGCTAGAGGTTCATGCAAAACCGCCGTAATGCCATCTATACGCTGCTGATCCTCAGCCTGCTCACGGGGCTGTTCACCGGGCGCGCGTTCTTCTTTAATCTCGCCTACCTGTTCGGCGGCTTGATTCTGATCTCGTTCATCTGGGCGTGGCTGTCGGTGCGCTGGGTCGCCATCAGCCGCAAAACGCGCGCGCGCCGGGCGCAGGTCGGGCGCAACCTGGACGAAGCGTTCACGGTTTACAACCGCACCTTTCTGCCGAAGTTGTGGCTGGAAATCCGCGATCACTCCGATCTGCCCGGTCATCGCGCCAGCCACGTCGTCCCGGCGCTCGGCGCGCGAGGTCGTTACCAGTGGTACGTCGAAACGCCGTGTCTGGTGCGCGGCGAATTCACGCTCGGACCCGTCACGCTCGTCAGCGGCGATCCCTTCGGCTTGTTCCTGTCGCCGCGGAAGATTGCTGCAACGTCCAAAGTCATCGTCTACCCGGCGACCGTGCCGATCAACCACGTCGAGCTGCCCATCGGTCTGATCTCCGGCGGAGACGCCCAGCGGCGGCGCGCGCATTTCGTCACGACCAACGCGGCGGGCGTGCGCGACTACGTTCCCGGCGACAGCTTTAACCGAATTCACTGGTCGAGCACGGCGCGGAAAGACCGGCTGATCGTCAAGGAATTCGAGATTGATCCGCTGGTCGACATCTGGCTGTTTGTCGACTTTTCCTCAAGCTCGTTGGTGGAAGACCCGTCGATTCGCCGCACCGGACCGAACAACACGATTGTGCCGACCAGCCAGCCGATACCGCCCTCGACCGAGGAGTACAACGTCGTCATCGCGGCGTCGCTGGCGAAGTACTTTGTCGATTCGGAGCGCGCGCTTGGCTTCGCCGCCTACACGCCGCGGTGCCGCTGCCGGCCCGAGCCGCGCCCGTGCACGCTGCGAGTCGTCCGCCGCGAGGGGCCCAACTTCGGCCGC
>CALMDI010000216.1 GCA_937864975.1 uncultured Chloroflexota bacterium
TCCACGATCGTGTCGACCAGTGTATAAAGCAGATAACCCGACGACATCGGCAGAAACGAGCAGGCGTTCTCGACACGCTGGAAGGCTTCTTCCAGACATGGCACCAGCTCCGAATGGACGGTTACCACATAATTGCGACCGACGAACATATCCAGTTCGTCAAACTCAATCTCCTCCTGTCGCCACTCGACCGGATTCAAAATGGTAAACAGGTAGTCGGGGAATTCTTCGACTTTCGGGCGCTGGCGTTGATTTTTGGTGTCCTCAATCGCCAAGGGATGGAAGTTAAAAACGTCTGCCATGACACGCACGTGTTCCTCGGTGGGACCCGCCATGTCGACCCATACCACGACTCCATCGCTCTTGAGCAGATCAGGCAGCATTTGAGGTTCCGCAGGCTTGGGCAGCTCGCACGCCTTGCTGTTGTAAACGGTCACTTTCATGGAGCACCGTCCCTATAGAGCATCGAGAGCGCATTTCATTGCGCCTTTCCATCGATCTTACTCTATCGTGGAAATTGCGCCGAGGACAAGCGTGCAAATCCATCCTTCGATGGATTCCCGATTCATCACTTCAGCGCTGTTACCGAGCGGCGATCCCGAATACGCTGAAAGGCATGAGCGTTCAGTGATAGGCAAGAGGAAGATTCGATGGGGCGGGTCCGACGAGCATCGATCATCAGCGCGTCGGTCGAAGCGGTGTGGAACACGTTGTGCGACATCGCGCGCACGCCGGAATGGGTCGTCGGACTTGAGGCGGCGGAACTGAAGACACCCGGCAGGCGGCTAAAATCCGCTTAGATAACTCAAATCCGCGCGACCGTTCTGCATCGCGCTGACGCGCTGAAGCAAGCCGAGTCGATTCTGACGTACCGCCGGGTCTTCCGCGTTCACCAGCACGTGGTCAAAAAAGCGCGTGATGGCGGGCAGCATCGGCTCGAAGGCGCGTAGAAAACCGTCCACGTTCGCCTCAGGCGTTAGGCTGGCTTCGGCGCGCTGCAGCGCGTTATCAAGCTCGCGTTCCGCCGTCTCACTCAAGAGATCGCGGTTGACGGCATACGTGGTTTTCTCGCCGCGCGTAATCCGCACGCAGCGGGCAAAGCCGTCGAGAATCGGCTCCCAGCCGGGACGCTGCACCCATTGAGTAAGCTCGCGGATGCCCTGCACCGCGCGCCACGGGTTATGCGCCTGTGCCGCCAGCACCGCGGCGATCACGTCGCGCGGCGCGTCCTGTTCCTCCAGCCACGAGCGCAGGCGTCCGCCGATGAACTCGATCACCTGATTCGCCGCGCTTTGTGGCACTGTCACCGCTTGCACGGACGCTGCCAGTTCGACCGCGCGGTATAGATTAACGTCCAAGCCTTTCGCTACGAGAATTTGCACGATGCCGAGCGCCGCGCGGCGCAAGCCATAGGGATCGGCGGTCGACTGCGGCGCAAGCCCGACGGCGAACAACCCCGTCAGGCTGTCGAGGCGGTCGGCAAGCGCGAGCAGCGTGCCGGGCAGCGACGCGGGCAAATCGTCGTCCGCGCCGCGCGGCAGCCAGTGTTCGTAAATCGCGTCCGCGACTTCCTTCGGATAGTTCCCAAGCAGCGCATATTCGCGCCCCATGGTTCCCTGAAGCGAGGTCATCTCGACCACCACCTGAGTCGCCAGGTCGGCTTTCACCACCTGCGCCGCGCGCTGCGCGACCGCGACATCGGTCGATCCCATACTCAGCAGCCTGCCAAGCTGCGGCGTCAGCGTGACGATACGATCACTTTTGTCCAGCATCGAGCCGAGCTTCTCGTGAAACGTCAGCGTTGCCAGGCGCGGTAAAAAGTCTTCCAGTTTCTTCGCCGTGTCCTCGCCGAAAAAGAAGGCGGCATCGGCAAAGCGCGCGCGCAAGACCTGTTCGTTGCCGCGCGTGACGAGGTCGAGATGCTCGTCGTCGCCGTTGCGGACGGTGATGAAATAGGGCATCAGCTTGCCGTCCGCATCCTCGACCGGGAAATAGCGCTGCTTGTCGCGCATCACCGTGACCAGCACTTCGCGCGGCAGGTCAAGATAGCTCGGCTCGAACGTTCCGCGCAGCGCGGTGGGCGCTTCGACCAGATTCGTCACTTCGGCGAGCAAGCCGGGATCGTCGGGGATGCGCCCGCCGACCTGATCCGCCAGTGCGGCAATCTGTTCCTGAATGCGCGCGCGGCGCTCCGCGGGGTCGATCAGCACGCCTTGCACGGCGAGCGACGAAACATACGCCGGAGCGCTGATGATGTCGTGTTCCGGCGAGCCGTAGGGACGCAAGCCGCGCGTGGCTCGCCCGCTCGACACACCCGCGTAGCTAAACGGAATCACAGCCTCGCCAAACAGGGCGACGAGCCAGCGAATCGGGCGCGAGAAGGCGATGCCGCTGCTGTTCCAGCGCATACTCTTCCCGAATTTCAGCCCGGCGATCAGGTCGGGGAGGGCAGACGCCAGCACGTCGACCGCCGGACGTCCCGTCTCGCGGACGAGCGCCGTCACATAGCGCCCGCCTTCGACCTCTTCGACGCGCAGATCGTCCACACTTACGCCCCGGCTGCGCGCGAAGCCTTCGGCGGCTTTGGTCGGCTTGCCGTCGGCGTCGTAGGCGCGGTCGGCGGAGGGTCCCTTGACGACCTGTTCGACGTCGGTTTGACGGGGAGCGACATTTTGAGCGAGGATGACCAGCCGCCTCGGCGTCCCGTACACCTCCACGCCTTCGTGGGCTAAACGCAGGTCAGCGAACAGCTTGGGCGCGGCGGCTGCGAGTTGTTCAAGCGCCGAGTCAACGTCCTGCGCGGGAAGCTCTTCGACGCCGATTTCGATTACCACGTCGGGGGCAGTCTGGGGGATGGCTGGCGCGGTCGCAGGCGAGGGATGAGCGCCATTCGGTGGACTCCACAGGGGTCCCATTTTGTCGAGCGGAAATTCCATCGACTGCCGCTGGTCGACGAAGGCGCGGGCGATCTTTCGCGTCATGTCGCGCATCCGTCGGAAGTAGCTGGCGCGCTCGGTCACGCCAATCGCGCCGCGCGCGTCGAGCACGTTGAAAAGGTGGCTGCACTTGAGCACGTAGTCGTATGCCGGGATCACCAGCCCGGCTTCCAAAGCGCGCTTGTTCTCATTTTCGTAGACATCGTAGGTCTGCTTCAAGCCGTCGACGTCCGCGACCTCGAAGTAATACTTGCAGTGCTCGATCTCGCTTTGAAGCAGGATGTCGCCGTATTTCAGCCCGTCGTACCAGTCGATCTGCCAGACGGACTCTTTGCTCTGAAGCGGGAGGGCGATGCGCTCCAAGCCGTAAGTGATCTCGACGGAAACCGGATTCAGTTCAAGCCCGCCTGCCTGCTGAAAGTAGGTGAACTGGGTGATTTCCTGACCGTCGAGCCAGACTTCCCAGCCCAGCCCCCACGCGCCGAGAGCAGGGCTTTCCCAGTTGTCTTCGACGAAGCGAATATCGTGCTCACGCGGGTTGATGCCGAGCGCTTCGAGCGATTGGAGATACATTTCCTGCGGGTTGCCGGGGTCGGGCTTGAGGATGACCTGATACTGATAGTAATACTGCATCCGGTTCGGGTTTTCGCCGTAGCGACCGTCGTCGGGGCGCACGCTCGGCTCGACGTAGGCGACGCGCCACGGTTCGGGTCCGAGCACGCGCAGCAGGGTAGCGGGGTTGCCCGTACCCGCGCCGACCTGAATGTTATACGGCTGCCAGAGCACGCAGCCCTGTGCCGTCCAGAACTCGTTGAGCTTCATGATAATCTGCTGAAAATTGAGCGGCTGTGCCATCATTTGTCCTGAAACGTCTACGCAGGTGGAAACGTCGTTATTATAAGAAGAATCAGACGATTAGCGAGGATGCTTCTGCCGATGCGGACTCTGCTGGCGCTGGTCGCCGCCGCGCTGCTCCTGTTAACGCCGCGCCCGTTCGCCGCGCGAACCGTTTGTGATCCTGAACGCTTTGGCGCGGTCGCGCATCTGGCGTGGTCGTTCTTCTATCGCTCGCCGGAGGAGATTGCACGCGGGCTGGGGATGATGCGCGACGCCGGAATTGGCTGGGTGCGGCTGAACTGGTCGTGGAAGGATTTCCAGCCGGAGCCGGGTCCATTCGAGTTCGAGAATTTCGACACGGTGGCGCGGCTGGCGAATGAGTATGACATCGAGCTTTTGCCGATCCTCATCACGATTCCCGCGTGGGCATCGACCGCGCCCGCCGAGATGATCGCGCGGCTGGGCGACCTGGCTCCGGTGGATCGTTATCGCCCCGACGACCTGACAGACTGGCTGACCTACGTTCGGACGGTGGTCGAGCGGTACGACGGCGACGGCATCGAGGACGCGCCCGGCTCGCCGCGCCTGAGCCACTGGGAGGTCTGGAACGAGCCGAACCTCGCGCTGTACTGGGTGCCGGAAGTGAACGCGGTCGAATACGCCGAATTTCTCGCCATCACGCATGAAACGATCAAAGGCGCTGATCCCACGGCGACGGTTGTGCTCGGTGGGTTATCCGGCTCCGGCGTGAATAACGAGGGGACGGGCTTTCTTCAGCAGCTATACGCGGCGGGCGCGGGCGCGGCGTTCGACGTGGTCGGCGTGCATCATTACGTCCACCCGGCGCGCGGCAGCATCACCGGCTTGCGCGAGGCGCTTGAGGCGACACGGCGCGTGATGGACGAAAACGGCGACGAGGAGAAACCGCTCTGGCTTACCGAGATCGGCTGGTCGGACGCGCCGGAGGCGTGGGGGCAGCCGACGGCGACGCGAGAGGAAATCGCGGCGTGGCTGGTGCAGGTGTACACAACGCCGCTGCCGGTCGAGAAAATCTTCTGGTACAACTTTCGCAACCTCGACGTCACCGATCAGGTCGAGCACAACTTCGGGCTGGTGGAGCGGGACTTCACGCCGAAACCCGCCTATGAAGCGTACGCGGCGGTGGGGGAGGCGTGTCGAGGGTAGGGAACCCCTCACCCCGGCACGTCGTGCCGACCCTCTCCCACACAGGAGAGAGCGTAAAGGCGAGGCTTGCTCAGTTGTACACACGAGGAACAAAGTAGGGGCGGACACGCGGGTCCGCCCGAATTTGGAACCCAGACGGGCGGACACGTGGGTCAGCCTGCCAGCACGCCGCTGACGAGGAAGACCATACCGACGAGGACGAGGCTGCTGGCGAGCAAGCCCATGCCGTGCCAGAGCGGCGCGCGGCTGCGCCCGACGAAGAAGCCGCCGATGATGAGAGCGACCAATCCCGTCAGGAGGAGCGCGAGCGTACGCTGCGACAGGGGCATGGACTCGGCGGGGCTGTCCGCCGGTTTGGCGGGGGCGGGGCTAATTGTCGGCTCGTAATCGACGACGGAGTCGAACTTGTTCGGTCGCTGGATCATGAGGCGCACGCGCCACGTTCCCGGCACGCTCAAATTCGTGCCGACGACCTGATAGGTGCCGTCCGGCTGCGGCTCGGCGCGCAAGCCGCTTTCGCCCAAGCCCGCCTCGCGGTTCTCGAAGCGAAGCCGCACAAGCGAAGCGTCGGTCACGCGGTTATTCTCCTCATCATACAAAGTCACCGTGAAGGTATTTTCGCCGACCGTTCCCGGCGTAATGCCAAGATGCGCGTGCAGGTCGTCGACGACCTGCATCTCGAAAAAGGCGGTGGGCGCAAGCGGCGGCGCTGCCTGCCGCGACTCGACCACCTGCCGCGCTGGATTCACCGAGGTCATCACGCCGACGGCGACGAGCATCCCAAGCAGCAGCGTGACTTCGACACCGATCAGCCCGCGCAGGCGCGCCGCCCATGCCCGCTGTCCATCGCGCAGTCCCTTCGCCGTATAGACGAGGTTGACGGCGGCGATGACCAGCAGCGGCAGGAACAGAATGAGTTTGACGAGCAGCGCCTGACCGTAAACAGTCGTCACGAGCGCTTCCACAGAGCCGACCTGAAGCCACGCCGAATAAAGCCCGGTCACGACCAGCGCCGCCACGGCGATACGCGCATAATTGGAGAAGTGCAAGACCATCGTGCCGGTTGCCGCCAGTTCGGGCGTGTTCACGCGCCG
>CALMDI010000217.1 GCA_937864975.1 uncultured Chloroflexota bacterium
CGCGATCCGGCGTAAGCGTGCCATGCTTCCCCTGCGCCCGCCCCTGATCGTCCACCACATGGCGGCGCTCGACGGTCACGCGGCGCCGCCGAACTCGCTGGAGGCGATTCGCGCCTCGCTCGACGCCGACGCCGCGTTTATCGAGCTTGACGTTACCGCGCTGGCGGCTGACGACTATCTCCTCGTCCACGATCTCGACCTCAAATCGGAAACGAGCGGCGTGGGCGCGGTCGCGGACTGCACCGCCGACGCCGCGCGCCAGCTTGTCTACCGCTTTCCACAGCCCTATCGCGTTCCGCTGCTGAGCGACGTCGTGGCGCTTTTTCAGGAGCATCCCGGACGCGCCCGCTTGCAGCTTGACTTCAAAAACGTGCTGCCGTTCCCCGACGACGAACCCTACCTTCGGCTTCTGCGCCTGATCGAGCCGCTCGGCGAGCGTGTCATCGTCAGCACGAACGCCGACTGGCAGCTTCGGCGGCTGCGCCAGCTTGCTCCCTGGCTCGATCTCGGCTTGGACATCCATTTTTACATCGACTGGCAGCCGGAGTACGAAGCCCGCGACCCGCTGGAATATCCCCGGCAGCGCGGCGCGTATGACTATTCCGACGATCACCCGCTGGCGGCGTGGCGCGTGGGGTCGGTGCGGCGTTACCTGGCGGATCGGTGCGAGATGCTGATGGGGCTGGTGTCGGACATTAGCACGTTTTACATCAGTCATCCCTTTCTGGCGCAGTCGCTGGACGACGATTTCAACTGGGCGGAAGCGCTGCACCAACGCGGAATCCGCTGTGACGCCTGGACGCTGGACGTGGGCAGCCCAACCGCCGAGGCAAACGCGCTGCGCCTGCTGGCGGCGGGCGTCGACCAGTTTACGTCCAATACGCCGCTGGCGCTGGCGCGGCTCCTCGCACGTTAATCGAGATCGAGATCGATGACGCGACGAAGGGGCGCGCGGCTGTGCGCCCGTTTTGTTTATCCGCTCAATGTTCAACGCGCCGCAAGTGCCCGCGCATAGCGTCTTTTTGTTTTGGTTTTCCCGCGGCGCACGCTATAGTTCGCCTGTTCAAAGGGGGACGCCGATGAAGGTCGATATTGCCGATCAGGTCGCGCTGGTGACCGGCTCGGCGCACCGGGTGGGCAAGGCGATTGCGCTGGAACTGGCGCGCAACGGCGTCCACATTCTGGTGCATTACCACCGCAGCGACGAAGAGACGGTCAAAGCAACCCTGCGCGACATTAAATCGGAAGGCGTCGATGCCTTCGCCGTCGGCGCTGATATTTCCTCGCCCGACGGCGTGCAGACCGTCTTCGACGCCCTGCACGAGCATTTCGGACGCCTGCACATCCTCGTCAACAGCGCGTCCAATTTCCAGCGGCGGCGTCTTCTGGAGGTCACGCTGAAAGACTGGGACGAGACCATGAATATCAACCTGCGCGCGCCGTTCCTGTGCACGCAGCAGGCGGTTCCGTGGATGCGCCGAAATGAGCCTTCCGGCGGCTCCATCGTCAATATCCTCGACCGTGGGGCGCTGGAACCGTGGCCCGACTTTGCGCATCATGGCATCAGCAAGGCGGGGCTGTACGCGCTGTCGCAGGTCAGCGCCGCCAGCCTGGGACCGGATATTCGCGTCAACAGCATTGTGCCCGGCGCGGTGCTGAAACCGGACGCCACGCCCGAAGAGCGCTGGCAGGCGAACGCCAAAAAAGAGCCGCTTCAGCGCCCCGGCGCGCCCGAAGACGTGGCGCGGGCGGTCGTCTATTTCTGCACCGAGGATTTCGTGACCGGCGCCGTTCTCACCGTAGACGGCGGGGCGACGCTGCGCTCGGATTAATGCCGGCGGCGTGTTTGCAAGCTCATTTAAGCAGCCTGAGTTTCGCCAACTTTCTCTAAAACTGGTTGCAAAGTCCGGTTGAGTTCCTGCAAAATCGCTTTAGAACCCGGCTTTTAGATCGTTTGCAGACAGCGCCCGGTAAAAGTTAGAATCCAACGCCTTTCACTGTTGATCTAAATTGGACTGAGGAATCGTTATCATCAAAGCTGACTGTAATTTTGCAGGTTCATTCCAGACGATTTATTCCTTCCGCAACATCTTCTCCATCGCTTTTCCCTTTGCTAACTCGTCGATTAATTTATCGAGGTAGCGAATTTCCCGCATCGTTGGTTCTACGATGTCTTCAATTCGGACACCACAAACCACGCCCTTAATTAAAGCCCGCGAAGGATTCAGTTGAGGAGCTTCCGCGAAAAACGTCTCGAAGTCTGTTTGTTTTTCCAGTTGCGCTTCTACCTCTGCCTGACTATAGCCTGTCAACCAGCAAACAATTTCGTCGACTTCTGCTTTCGTGCGTCCTTTTTTCTCTGCCTTAGCGACATAATGGGGATAGACACTTGCGAAACTCGTTGTATAAATCCGATGTTTGGTCATGATACCTTCTTGCTTCTATGTCCTCCCGATATTTTAACGCGAATTTACAAGGTTACCGTAAGGGCTAGCTGTCGTATTTTTGAAGCAAACCCCACCCTCTGTCTCCCTCTCCGTTTAGTGCGAAGCCTCCCGTTAGGGACGGGGAGGGAGATGGAGGGAGGGGTTTGATGGGCTTCCCACAACCTTCGCTTTCCCCACCCCTCAAGACACCGTCTTATCCCCCTCCCCGATTTCAGGCAAGGGGGTCAGGGGGTCGGGTTGCCTTCTCCATGTGAGGAGGGGTTTTTTGAATCCTCTTGACTCTCACGCTGCGTCAGGGTTTAAGATGCCTGTGGAGTCAGGAGGGTCGAGGTGTACACCGTCAAACAGCTTTCGGAATTAGCCGACGTCAGCGTGCGAACGCTGCACTACTACGACGAAATCGCGCTGCTGACGCCCTCGAAAGTCGGGGCGAACGGCTATCGTTATTACGACGATGCCGCCGTGCTGCGGCTTCAGCAAATTCTCTTCTATCGCGAGATCGGGCTGGAACTGGTGCAGATCAAGGAAATCCTCGACAGCCCGGAGTTCGATCTGGTGGCAGCGCTGCGCTCGCACCGGGCGGTGCTACAGGAGAAGATGAACCGCCTGCACAACCTCGTCGGCACGATTGACAGCACGATTAAACATCTGGCAGGGGAAGCGGACATGAGCAAGAAAAAACTATTTCAGGGCTTCAGCGAAGAGAAACAGAAAGAGTACGAACGGGAAGCGCGCCTGCAATACGGACCGGAAAACGTCAACGAGTCCATCAAGCGCTGGAACGGCTACGGCAAAGCGCGGCAGGAAGCGATCATGGAGGAAGGTGGCGCGATTTACACCGACCTCGTGCGGGCGATGGAAGCGGGAAACCTCGCCGGGAGCGTTGAAGTGGGGGATATCTTGCAGCGCTGGCACAACCACCTGCGCTACTTCTACGAGCCAACGCTGGAAGTGCTGCGCGGGTTAGGCGACCTGTACAACACCCACCCCGATTTCATCGCCTTCTTTCAGCAACTGCACCCGGATTTGCCGCCGTATCTTCAGGAGACCATCGCGCGCTACGTGGACGATCTGGAAGATGCCGAAGTCGAGCGAATGCTGGCGGAAGACGACGCCGAGCGCGCGTCTCGCCTCGCCGATACCAGCACTTCCACCCGCTCTCCACGCTGACATGGAAGATGGGTTAACTCCGCGAAGCAGATAAAAGAGAGTAATCACGGCTCTCAACTCAGCTTCCGAAATTACCCAATACTCCGCCTTTATTTCCCCCTCCCTGAAATCGGGGAGGGGGTCAGGGGGTGGGGTTTCTGCTCAGTGCTGCAGCGTCAACTGATACCGCCCGGCAGCGCCCTGACTGCTCACGAGGATCGTGTAATCGCCCGCCGCGGGCAGCGTGAGCGCAAGCCCTGCGTTCGAGTTGCCGATGGCAATGTCGGTATTCCCCGCGATCAACACGCCGTCGGGACCGTAGAGCGCCACCGCCGGATCGAGCGATGAATCCAGCGCCGACACCTCGACGGCGACAAAATCGTTGGCGGCGGCTCGAAAGACGTAAGCGTGCCGTTCGGACGGATTCTGAAGCGTGCCGCTGCGCCACTGCTGATAGGCAATCGAGCCAAGCGCGTTGACGTCGCCGAGCGGCGACTGAGTCGGCTGGCGGGCAGCGGAGGCGAAGGGCAGCGATGGACTGAACTCCGCCATCGCGTCCTCGACGATTCGCAGCCCGTTCAACGCCGCGAATGCCAGCAGCGCGCACCCGGCAATCAGGAACACCAGCGCCCCTGCCAGCGCAATCGGGAACCAGCGCACGCGCCGTTTTTTCGGGCGCGGCGGGCTGGCGCTGCGTCGTCTCAGTTCGGCGTAACGCGGTTCCAGCCCATTCGTCTGCGCGGGGGTGGGAGATGGGACTGCGGATCGCGCCGGGCGCATCTCGTTCGTGTCGTGTTTAAGGCGCATCATCGCCTCGCGCACGTTGACACTTTCGAGCATTTCCAGCGCCTGCGGATCGCCGGGACGCAGTTGAAGCACGTTCTGGAGCGCGCGCCGCTGGATATCGACCGAGTTGGTCGCGTGCGCCAGCAGCCACCACGCCTCGACGTGCTGAGGCTCGGAGGCAAGCAAAACAATGAGCACGTTGGCGGCGTGCTCTTTGCGCCCCTCCTGAATCGCGCGACGTGCCATCTCCAACTGCTGCTGCGATGTCGCCACGCTGCCCCTCCCTGATCGCGGCGATTACTCTGATTATGTGGGCAATTGTAAACTGGTTATCCCCCTCAAATTGGAGGGCTTACGTTACAAATCTGTTGCTCGGTTGGTTTCGGCAGAAATTCGCTACAATGGCGCGTGCGCTGCCGCGCGTTAAAACCGGGGTATCGAGCCGCTTCCACGCCGGTTAAAGGGCGGGTTACCGACATTGAACACCATCGATCACGGATATGTTCGGACGTAATGGAACCACCTGATTTCATGACAAATCTCAGTCCTCAGTCCTCAGTCCTGAGTTCTCAACCCTCAACCCTCAATCCTCAACGCTTTTTTGTTCTTATCCTCGTCGCCTATCTCGCGCTCGGCGTGGGCTTTGCCGTGCGAACCCCCGCGTGGCAGGCGCCCGACGAACCCGCTCACTATAACTACATCGCGCAGGTGGCGGCGAACGGCTGCTGTCCTGTGATCGAAATGGGCGACTGGGACAAACCCTATCTCGACCAGTTGACCGCCTCGCGCTTTCGCCCCGACCTGCTTGCCAACCTCAGCCGCCTCGAATATGAAGACCACCAGCCGCCGCTCTACTACCTGATCGCCGCGCCCGTCTATGCGCTCACCAGCGGCAGCCTGACCGCGCTGCGCCTCCTGTCGGTCGTTGTCGGGGCGGGGGTCGTGTGGTGCGCCTTCGCGGTCGGGCGCGTCGTGCTGCCGGAACGCCCGCAGATTGCTCTCGGCGCGGCGGCGTTCGTCGCGTTCCTGCCGCAGCACGTCGCCATGCTCGCCGCCGTGAACAACGACGGCTTGGCGGAACTGGTGATCGGGCTGGCGCTCCTGCTCGTGGCTCACTATCTGAAGGGCAGCGCGGTACAGCCGTGGCATCTCGGCATTCTGATGGGCATCGGCTTGCTGACGAAGGTGAGCACGCTGTTTCTGGTTGGTCTCGCGCCGCTGGCGATGATCATGCGCGTGGGGTTTGGGCGGGAAGCGGAGCAGGCGCCGCCGGGCCTGTGGATCGACACGGCCGTTGTCATGCTGCTGCTGTTCTTCTCGGTGCTGTTGCACGAGTTCGGGCATGCCGTGTACTCGAGCAAGAACATGCCGCGCGAGCTGCCCTATGTGCTGCGGGGCGAAGCCCACATTCTGACCACCGAGGGCATCGCCATGATGTTCGAGCGGCTGGGCAAGAAGCTCGACGAGTGGGCGGCGACGCCCACGGAGGCCACGCCATGAGCCCGACCCGCGAGCAGATTCTTTCGTTCATCAAGACGCGCAACGCCTCGCCGTTCGCATCCAACCTGCAATTCCAGATCGACGCGCACGAGTGCGGCTTCGACGCCGGTGATCTCGGGATGGCCGAAGTTACCGAGACCGATGGGCTAAAGACCTACCAGTGGCAAA
>CALMDI010000218.1 GCA_937864975.1 uncultured Chloroflexota bacterium
ATGGGCACAGCGGACGGACTGACGAATATTTCCGCCATTGGCGACGAGGTGAATACGGCGGCTCGTCTGGCGTCGAAAGCCGCGGCAGGCGAGATCATCGTCAGCGAGCAGGCGCTCTGGGCGGCGGGCGTCGATGGCAGCGCTCTGGAGCGGCGCAGTCTGGAGCTAAAAGGGATCGGCGAGCCGGTGCCTGTGCGGGTGATGCGCGCCTCGTAGCTCCTTCCCTCGACGGCACATCTCTCATGTCCCGACGCTGTCGGCGCAATATATTATTCCGATCTATTAATGCGGTTATTGCGATACACGCCAGTCTGCGCTAAAGTTGCAATACTCCTCATCTGTATGATCCAGGCAGATGAGCGCGTGAAATGTCGCATTTAAAGTGTTAAGGAGGATAGCGGCTTGATGAACAGGTTATCTCGTAATTCGTATCCCCACCGACTGTTTCTCACCATCGCACTGCTTTTGCTCGCCCTCAGCGTCGTGCCGGTGTCCGTCCTCGCGCAGGACGAGCCGGTGCCGGAAGTGCCGGAAGGCGTGCCGACCCCGAATATGGCTCATGCTAATCTGAGTCCTGAAATTCCCGATCCGACCGAGCCGGTCACGGTCACGTTTGCGTCGTGGCGCGGCGGCGATGTCGCGTTCCAGGATTTGAAGGCGCAGTTTGAAGCTCTGCACCCCAACATCACCATCGAGTTCCAGGACGCGCCCGCCGAGGAAATGCGGACGCGCCTGCTGACGCAGGTTGCCGCCAACAACGCGCCGGATGCGGCGTACATGGACTTTGGCACGGTGGCGGAGTTCGCCTCTCGCGGCGCGCTGCTTAATCTGGATGAATTCATCGGCTTGAGCAACAGCGTGACGGTCGAAGACTACGTCCCTGCTTTCTTGCAGGCGACGCAGTACGAGGGCAGTGTTTACGGTCTGCCGATTGACGCCGAGACCACCGGCTTGTTCTACCGCACCGACCTGTTCGAGGCAGCGGGACTCGATCCGAACGACCCGCCCGACACGTGGGAAGAATTTCGCGCGGCTGCCGAAGCGCTGACGAACCCCGACGAGCGCCAGTATGGCACGATCATTTTCGCCCCCGAAGCCGCCTATTACTTCTATCCGTGGCTGTGGCAGGCGGGCGGCGATAATCTCGCGGAAGATGGCATGGACGTGATCTTCGACAGCGAGGAAGGGCAGCGCGCCGCCGAGTTTTACGTCGGTCTGCGCGAATTCTCGCCCCCCGACTTCCTGAATTCAAACTCGTGGGATGGTCGCGTGGCGTTTGCCGAGGGCACCGTCGCCATGTACGTGGCGGGCGCGTGGTTCGCGGGCGTGCTTCAGCAGGAATTCCCGGACATTGCCGGTTTGTGGGCGATGGCTCCGCTGCCGTCCGATCAGCGCTGCGCGACGACGATTGCGGGCGATGCGCTGGTCGTCTTCAGCCAGAGCGAGAATCCTGAAGCGGCGTGGAAATGGATTGAGTTCCTGTCCGCTCCTGAGAATATGTCCCGGCTGAATCTGGGAACTGCCGAGGAGCCGTTTACCCTTTTGCCCCCGCGCCGCTCCCTGCTTGAAGACCCCGCGACGTTCGCGGCAAACCCGGTCGTGGAAGGCTTCGCCGGTATGATGGACTGCGCCGTCACCAGCGAGGTCGTCCAGCCGCGCTGGCCCGAAGTCGAGCAAATCCTGAACGAGCAGCTTGCGCGCGCTATTTACGGTGAAATCGACGCCGCGACCGCCGTTCAGGAAGCGGCGATCATGGGCGAAGAACTTCTCCAGCAGTAGGCAAAAGCGATCAGTCGTTACGACGAACCAGCACCGGATCATGTCCGGTGCTGGTATGTCTTTACTTAGGTAGAAAGCGTCTCCGATGGCTGCAACCGCGCAACCTGTCCCTGCTTATCAGCGTCCGCCCGAAGGCGGTATTCGCCGCACGCTGTATCTGATGCGGAAAGAATGGACAGCCTACGTGTCCATCACGCCGGTCGTGCTTTTGTTTATTGTGTTCACGGTCTTTACGGTCGCCTTCTCGTTTTATTTGAGCTTCCATAAATGGAATATTCTCGAACCCGACCGACCATTCGTCGGGCTGGAGAATTACGCGCGCCTGTTTGGCGACGAACGCTTTATTCGCGCCATTGGCAACACGATCTATTTCACCGTCTTTGCGGTTCCGCTGACGATGGCTGCCGGTCTGCTGGTCGCGCTGCTGCTCAACAACAAGATTCGCCTGCGCGGGCTTTACCGAACGCTGTTCTACATCCCGAACATCACGCCCCTGGTGGTATCCGCCATTATCTGGAAATGGGTCTATCAGGGCGACTATGGGCTGCTCAATTATTATCTGATTCAGTTGGGACTTATCGAGCGCCCGCTGCTGTGGCTTGCCGATCCAAATCTGGCGATGCCCGCCGTCATCATCATGAGCATCTGGGGCGGGGCGGGTTACCAGATGGTGATTTACCTGGCGGGTTTGCAGGCAATCCCCGAAGATTTTTACGATGCCGCGAAGGTGGACGGGGCAAATGGATTTCAGCGCCTCATTTACATCACGATTCCGCTGCTGAACCCGACGAGCATCTTCCTGTTCATCACGTCGGTCATCGGCTCGTTCCAGATTTTCACGCAGATCTACATCATGACGAGCGGCGGTCCGCTGGGACGGACGAGCACGATTGGCTACTACATCTACGAGAAGGCATTTCGCCATTTCGACATGGGCTACGCGGCGGCGATGGGCTACGCGCTGTTTGCGATGATCTTTGTGTTCACGATTTTTCAGCTGCGCTTCCTGCGCCGCGAATTTGAATATTAATGGTCGGTCCGCGCGCATGGGCGGCGGATAAGCCGAAGAGGGAACCAGATGGAACTTGCGAAGCGCATACAGCCGACGATGACCCGGCAGGAGCAGGAGCAGCGCGACCGGAAGGCGGCGTCGAACCGCCAGCTAACTGCGCTGCTGGGTAAAATTGCGATCTATGTGGTGACGACGACGCTGGCGATCATCTTCATCGCGCCCTGGGCGTGGATGGTTTCGGCATCCTTCCAGCCCATCGGCGATATTTTCGACTGGCCCCCAAGCTGGATTCCTGAGAACTTCACGCTGAACAATTACACGCGCTTCTTCGAGGAGGCGAATATCGGACGGCTGGTGTTGAACAGCACGCTCGTCGCCGGTTCAGTCGTCATCGCTCAGCTTTTTCTGAATTCGCTGGCGGCGTACACCTTTGCCAAGCGTCGTTTTCCCGGTCGCAACCTTCTGTTCGTCATCATGCTGGGCGCGCTGATGATTCCGGGACAGGTCAATCTGATCCCGGCGTACCTGATCCTACAGCACGTTCCGCTGGCGGGCGGCAATGATATCCTCGGCAACGGCGGGCACGGCTGGCTGGACTCGTATGCGGGCTTGATTGTGCCCAGCCTGTCGAGTATCTACGGCATCTTCCTGCTGCGTCAGTACATGAAGTCGATTCCCGACGACCTCATCGACGCGGCGAAAATCGATGGCGCGGGGCATTTTCGTATCTACTGGCAAATCGTGCTCCCGCTCTGCGGTCCGGCGCTGGCGGCAATGTCGATCTTTACCTTCACCTATCACTGGAACGATTTCTTCTGGCCCCTGATCCTCATCACCAGCGAATCGCTGCGTACCCTTCAGTTGGGTCTCGCGCTGTTCGTCGTCAGGAATCGCACGGTCTGGGATATCGTGATGGCGGGATCGGTGATCGCGACGCTGCCGATTCTCGTTATCTTTTTACTTTTCCAGCGCTACTTCATTCGAGGTATCTCGTTAACGGGCATGAGGGGGTAGGCGGTTTGACAGCACGTCATCTTTCACGCCGGAATTTTCTCCGGCTCTCCGCTGCCACGGCGGGCGCGCTTGCCGGCGCCAGCTTTACGCGCGTCGGCTTCGTGAGAGCGCAATCGGACGCCCCTCCGATTGAGATTGTTGGGAGCAATGCGGACGTGTGGGCATGGGAGCGGACCGTATCGGGGGGCTTGAACGATCTCGTCTGCGAAGCCGTTACGGTGAGCGTCAACGGAACCCCGGTCAATGCAGTACTTGAGGGCAATACATTCTCCGCGACGGTGCCCATCCGCGAAGGCGCGAACGAACTCACGGCAACCTGCCAGCAAAGCGATGGTCAAGCGATGTCATCTGAACCTGTGACGTATACCGGACGCCTGCGTAACGTGCCGCGCTCGAACATTGCTATCGCGATTGCGGGCGCGCGAATCATCCTCGACGGAGCCGGGAGCCAGACCGCGCCGCAGGAATCGACGCCGATTGCAAGCTGGACGTGGACGGCGCGCGCGTCCAATCCCGCGCCGCTGGCGGTGGCAGACCCCGACGGCGCTGCGCTTGAGAGCGGCGTCGAAGCGCCGTCGATTGCGCTGGAAGCTCCCGCGACGGACGGCGAGTATTACCTTTCGCTCACCGTATCCGACGAGGCGGGGCGCAGCGACACCAGCACGACCTATTTTCGTGTAGTCAATGGCGAGCCAGAATTAGACAACTGGGACACCGAGAACACGGATTGGGTCGAGAACACCGTCGTCTATGGCGTGATTCCGCGCAACTTTGGCGCCCCCGGCTTTCAGGCGGTCATCGACCGTCTCGATTACCTGGTGGATTTGGGCGTGAACGCGCTCTGGCTCGCGCCAATCAACGTCACGCTGCCCGGTCTGTTTGGCTACGAAGTGGTCGATTACTTCGACGTGGATGAGCGCAACGGCACGCTTGAGGACTTCCGGCGGCTGGTTGACGAAGCGCACGCGCGGGGTCTGCGCGTCCTGATGGATTTCGTGCCGAATCACTCGTCCGTACAGCATCCGTATTTTCAGGACACCCTGCGGAACGGACAGGCATCCCCGTACTGGGATTTTTACGCCCGCGACGAAGAGGGGATGTACACCTGGTATTTCAATTACTCGCATCTGGC
>CALMDI010000219.1 GCA_937864975.1 uncultured Chloroflexota bacterium
GGCATGATTTCCGCGCCGCTTCGCGGACGTTTCGGCATCGTCAATCATCTCGATTTTTATCCGAAAAAGGATCTGGAGATCATCATTCATCGTTCGGCGGAAATTATGAACGTGGAGATCGAAGCGACCGGGGCATCGGAACTTGCCCGCCGTTCGCGGGGAACTCCGCGAATTGCCAATCGCCTTTTGCGGCGCACACGTGATTACGCGCAGGTTTTAGGCGACGGACGCATTACCGGCGCGGTCGCGCAAACGGCTCTGGACGCGATGGAAGTTGACCGTTTCGGTCTGGATGAAGTTGATAGAAAACTGCTTCTGACGATCATCGAAAAATTCGACGGCGGTCCGGTCGGCGTCGGCACGATCGCCGCCTCGATCAGCGAAGACCGCGAATCGATCGAGGAGGTCATCGAGCCTTATCTGATCCAGATCGGATTTTTAAACCGCACGCCGCGCGGTCGCATCTGCACGGCGGCAGCCTATAAACATTTCGGCTTTGCGCCGCCCGCTTTGCAGGAAATTCCGCAAGCATTGGCGAGCTAAAAATACTTTGCCACAAACAATCACGAAAGAACACGAACAAGAAAATATAAAAAAATTATTCTTGTTCGTGTCTTTTTGTGTTTGTTCGTGGCTGATTTTTTCTTATTGCGCCTTGGCTTTGTTAGCTTCGATCTGCAGATTGACAGTGATGTTGTCGGAAAGCATCGGCACGCCGTTCGGCAGGTTCGAGCCGTAATTGACGCCGAAATCGCGGCGATTGATGACGGTTTCCGCCGTCACGCCCATCTTTGCCGGGCTGCGTTCGCCGGCAGGCAGAAACCCGGAGATTGTGACCGGAAATGAAATCTGTTTGGTTACGCCTTTCATCGTGAAATCACCCGTCACCAACAGATTTTTCCCTTTCTTTTCAACCTTCGTGCTTTTGAATGTCATTTCGGGATAAGTTTCGACTTCAAAAAAATCTTTCGTGCGCAGGTGGTTGTCGCGTCCGGCAACGCCCGTGTCGACGCTCGTCATTTTTGCCGTGAACTGCACCGAAGATTTTGAAACGTCTTTCTGGTCATAATTTATCGTGCCGGTAAAATCGCGGAAGTAGCCCGGAACGTCGACCAAACCCATATGTTTGACGCGGAAACCGATTGCGCTGTGCGCTTTATCGAAATTATAGGTGCCGCTGTTGTCCGCGTCCTGTTTCTTTTCGTCGAAAGAAAATTTTTCGGCGAAGCTCGGGTTAACGGCTTCGACGCCCGAAAAACTCGACCAGGCGAACACGCCGACCAGCAAAAAGCCGATTAAGAACAAAGTCCTTTTCATTTTTTCAATTTCTCCTTTAAAAATTTTTATTTGAATTATGCGATAAAAATCGTTTGATGCAAATTTCGTATTTCAGGTTTCAGATTCAAGATTCCGATCGGTCGGATGCCAAAGCGTTAGGCTGAGATCCCGAATTCGAAACGTGAAATTTACTCGCCGCCCTTCAAAAACTGCGCGGTGATTTCCGCCACGCGTTTGCCCTGAAAGCGCGCCGCCGCCTGCGCGGTTTCGTCCGGGTCGAGCTGGGCGTTGTTTGAAACAAACGAAGCGCCGTACGGATTTCCCGCCTGAAACTGGATCGGATCGGCATAGCCGGGCGCGACGAAACGCTTCATCAGCCGCAGCGCCATGTGGATGAGAATGCCGCCCAGGACTGCCGCCGCCAGCATGTAGATCATGCCGAGCATCTGGAACGGTCCGGGCAGCAGCGTAATGATGAACAACTGTACAGAGTAGAGGACGATTTGCAGGCGCGTCACGCGCTCGCCGCGCGCCACCGGCATCATCGGCACGTTCGCGCGCGTATAGTCGGTGTTGACGAGCAGCGCCAGCGCCCAGCTATGCGGCGGCGTCCAGTAAAAAATGATGAGGACCAGGATGAGGGCTTCAAAATTGAGCGACCCGGTCACCGCCGCCCAGCCCACCAGGACAGGCATCGCGCCCGCGCCGCCGCCGATGAGAATGTTGAGCACGGTATTGCGCTTGAGCAGGAGCGTATAGACGACGATGTAGTAGACCGCGCCGCCCAGCGCCAGCGCCGCCGCCAGCCAGTTCACGAACAAACCGAGCGTCAGCGTCGATAGGGCGATGAGCGCTAAGCCAAAGACTAGCGCGTTCATGGGCGGGATGCGACCCGACGGAATCGGACGGCGCGCGGTGCGCGCCATCTTGGCGTCCATATCGCGGTCGATGTACTGGTTGACGGCGCTCGACCCGGCAGCGGACAGCGCGCCGCCGAGCAGCGTGGGCAGGAGCACAGCCAGCGGCGGCACGCCTTCGGCGGCAATCACCATCGCTGTGACCGTCGTGAACAGGAGCAGCAGCACGATCCGCAGCTTCGTCAATTCCAGGTAGATACGCGCCGTCCGCTTGAGACCCGGAGCGCCTAGCTGTTCAGGATGGGTGTCGACTTTTGCTGCCATTGATTTTCCGTTTGAACGCGGCTGTTTACCGTCTCAATTACACTCAAACACACCAGCGCCGCCCACGTGAGCGCGGCGAACAGGACGTGACCGGCGCCCCACACGGGCGCTTCGCGGCTGAGCACCACCATCGCGCCGATCCCCGCCTGCGCCAGATAGGCGGCGACAGCCAGCCCTGCCAGCAGTCGAACACGCCGCTCCGACCGCGACGACCACGCCGACCCGACGAGCAGCAGCAGGGCGATGCCCAGACCGAGAACGGCGGCACGACGCAGCACGCGAATCACTTAATAACGGCATGGCCCGTGGCGGGGGAGGAGCCACTGCCCACGCTGCCCCTGCCCCGTTGGGAAAATTTCGCCGTTGCATAACGGGTAATCGACGCACGCCAGCGTCGCGCCGGAGCCGCGCACCAGCGCGCCCGTCAGGATAATCACAAACGCCAGCGCGGTGACGATATAAGCCAGCGTTGTAAACCGGTCGCGTGCATAACGACGCGCCGGGCGGTAGACGGACGCCAGCGCCGCCGTCAGCAGCGCGGCGAGCAGGAGCATCGCCGTGCCCAGATGCAGCGTCACCGAGGTCGGCGGCAGGTCGAGCACGACCACAATCGCGCCGAGCGCGCTCTGGACGACGTACAGCAGCGCGGCGGCAACCGTCGCCCACAGGGCGATTCGGTTTTCATGACGGTACGCGCGGATCGCCACAACCAGCGTCGCCAAACCGAACGCGCCGATCAAGAGCGCAAACAGGCGGTGCAGCCACTCGATCCACGCGGTCAGGTTGTCGAGCGGCGGAAAAATCGTGCCATTGCAGAGGGGCCACTGGTTCCCGCACCCCAGCCCCGAATCCGTAACGCGGACGACCGCGCCAAAGACGATCAAGCCAATCGTCAGCAGCGCCGTCGCGATGGCGAGCGACGAAAACAGGCGCTTGGGACGCGCGGTCGGATTTTGCATCAGTTGTTCTCGCAGGACTCTGTTTGTTCTATTCTACACAAGCATAGGTAGAATTTCTAGAATTGTGGAGATTTTACAAACGACGCCGAACGAACCTTTCGATTGGGTTCTAATCAGGCTTCGTCGGTCGCCCCGGCGCGATTGGCAGGCGCGTTCGAGGTGGTCGTGGTGATGCCCGCCTCCGCCCGCCCTTTGCGGATACCCCGGTCGATCAGCCAGACGATAATGGCTAGAGTGACCGCCATACCAATCAGGTTGAACAGGATGAAGCCAACCGCGAGGAAGAGTTGTTCCGCTTTCCACGGCACGAGTTCAGAAGGCGAGGCTTCGGGGTTCGACGTCTGTTGAAGGACGGGCATAATGCCCTGATCGCCGCTCGAAATGAGCTGCATGGTCAAGCCGCCGCCGATCAGCAGCAGGATCAGCAGTACGGCGATAATCGCCACTTGCTTCACAGGCTTATCCTCCGTCCGTTCCGCCCGGGCAACACGTTTCTCGGCAACATGACGGGGCTGCCCGCGTTGGTCATTCCGTGTGGCTTCACCAGCGACGAGCCACGCCTCCCGCTCGGTATCCAGTTCTACGCGAAACCGTTCGACGAGCCGACGCTCTTCCGCGTTGCGCACGCGTACGAGTCCGTCACCGATTGGCACACCCGGCGTCCGTCCCTCGACGGGACACGAGCGACCATGTCATACCTGGCGCCAGAATCATGAGAGCGAGTGTGACGGGAGGACATCATGAGAAGTCGCGGGTGGCGGCACGCGTTCGGCAGTCTTGCGGTAGCGATGGTCAATGCCATCGAGCCAGAAGACGTTTGACGACTCGCGCAATCCATGGACGGTGGTCCTGCCGCCCTGGGTTGCCAG
>CALMDI010000220.1 GCA_937864975.1 uncultured Chloroflexota bacterium
GGTAGGCGGTCGTGGGGTGAACCGCGGCCTGGCCGCAGATGACCGCACCCACGCCGCCCTTCGCTCGGTCGGCCAGGTACCGGCCGGTGCGCTCGCCGTAGTAGCCGGGCTCCCCGGCGGCGGTCGGCTCGGTGAACATCGTGAAGTGCGCGCCCATGACCACGCGGTTGCGCAGGGTGACCGGCCCGACCTCGAGCGGGGAGAGCAGCAGGGGGTACGAGCTCACGGCCCGGATCATGCCCGCTGGATTACCGTCCCGGCCTCGTGAGAGCCGTCCGGGTCGTCCGCCACGCCTCGCCCGCCGAGGCCATCGAGGTCCGCGACGACGTCGGCGTGCCGGAGCCGGCCCCGGGCCAGGCTCGCGTCGCCGTGGCCGCTGCGTCCCTGAACTTCGGCGACATCGCCCGCTGCAGGGGCGGGGTTGCAGCCGTCATGGGCGAGCCGCCGTTCACCCTGGGCATGGACGTAGAGTTCATAAAGCAGTTGTGCGACCGCCTGAGCCGCGAGCATTTCGGCATCCTGTTCGATTTCTGCCATTTTGGCGTGGGCAAGCCCACGTCTTACGTGCAGGCGATTTACGAGCTGGGCGACCGCATTCAGCACCTGCATTATTCCGACAGCGACCAGCAAACGTCCGAACTGCATTTCCCACCGGGCAAAGGCAAGCTCGACCTTGAGGCGATGGACAGGGCGCTGCGCGACATCGGCTTCCGCGGCACGTCCACGCTCGATTTGTACGGCTACCCACTGCCGGAACAGGGCTACCGGTGGGGGCTGCCGCGCTATCGCGAAGGGCTGGAACGCATCGGGATCACCGGAGGACAAGCGTGAAGGCGGCGCGTCTCCATGCGTTTGGGCAGCCGCTCGTGCTGGAAGACGTTCCCGACCCGGTGCCCGGCGCGGACGATGTTCTCGTGCAAACCCACGTCTGTGGCATCGACGGCACCGACCTGAAGCTGCTCGACGGGTTTGGCTATACACCGGAGCTTCCTTTCGTCATGGGGCACGAGATCGCCGGGGTGGTGGCGGACGTGGGACGGAACGTGAGTGATGTCCATGCCGGAGATCGCGTCATCGTTTACAACTTTCTCGTCTGCGGGCACTGCCCGTACTGCCTGACCTATCGCGAGCAGTTGTGCGTCAACATGCGGGGCGTGGTGGGAGTATTGAAGGCGCCGGGTGGCTACGGGGAATTCGTGCGCGTGCCCGCGCGTCAGGTGGTGTGCCTGCCCGATCACGTGGCGTGGGCGGATGGGGCGATTTGCTGCGACGCCGGACTGACCGCCTTTCATGCGCTCGACCGCTCGCAGGCGCGCATCGGCGAGACCGTTGTGATTATCGGCATTGGCGGCGTTGGCGCTGTTTTGACCCAGCTTGCCCGCCGCGCGGGGCTGCACGTGGTGGCAGTCGATCATGCCGCCGAGCGCGAGGCGTGGGCGCTGGAAAACGGCGCGCATGAATTTCTCGACTCCACACGGGTCAACGTTGCCGACGCGGTACGCGAACGGACGCACGGACTCGGAGCCGACTGCGTGATCGACGTCGTGGGCAAAGAAACGACCCTGCGGGATGGCGTGAACGCCCTGCGCCGCGGCGGGCGTCTCGTAGTCGTCGGCTATACGCCTGACCTGTATCCCATCTCAGGCAAGCAGCTCGCGCAAAATGAGCTGGAGTTGATCGGGACGCGCGCCGGGCGGCGGCAGGACTTGCGTGCGTGTGTGGAACTGGTCGCCGACGGCGCGATCCAGTCGATTGTGCGGTATCAATACCCGCTGGAGCAGGCAAACGTGGCGCTCGACCACCTGCGAAGCGGAACCGCGTTAGGACGAATTGTTTTAACGCTCAAGTAGACCCTAGTCGTGAGGAGACGGGCTGATGGACAAATTGATTATTACAGTAACCTGCGACACAACGCTCACCTACCCGCACAACCCGAACGGTCCCAAACCCGATAACCCGCACGGCGTGGCGGAGGAATACGTTCGTTCGATCAATGCCGGCGCTGCCATCTGCCATATGCACGGCTCCTACAAGAGCGATCCCATCATTCAGCCCGATGGTCGCCAGCTACAGATTCCGATTATGGAGGGCTGGCGTCTGATCACCCAGCGGATTCGGGAAACCGGCGCGGCGATTGTCCAATTCGGTCTCGCCAGCATTCGTCTGGAGCAGAAGCTCGAACTCTGGCGGGAACTGCGACCGGATATGAGCTCGATCAATTTCAACTCGCACGACGAGTATTTCCAGCCCGATCCGCAGTACCCCCCCGCGGGCTATTGCTACTCCATCCATCCAATTTCCGAGCTTCGGGAATACGCCCGGCTCGCGAACGAGTGCGGCGTCAAGCTGGAAATCGAATGCTTCAACACGGGCGCCTTCTGGGCAATCGAGAAGGTGCGCCAGGGCGAATTCTGGGTCAGCGGGCAGCGCGAGGATGAGCCTGGGTTACTGCCCGATCCGCTCTGGCTGACGCTGTTCTTCGGCTGGCCCGGTCAAAGCTGGACGCCGCCGACCGCCAAAGGCATTCAATTCATGGTCGATCATCTCCCGCGCGACACGCGGTGGAGTATGAGCTGCATGGACCCGGCGGTCTACTGGCGCACGATCACGCATGGCATCGCCGTTGGCGGCAACGTGCGCGTTGGGATGGAGGACTGCCCTTACGTCGAGCCGGGCATCTTCGCGAAGAGCAATGCCGAGCTGGTCGCCAAAGCCGCTCGCATCGCGCGCGAGCTGGGGCGCGAGGTCGCGTCGCCCGAAGAGGCACGCCACTTAACCGGCTTGAATGTGACCAGGACGCCGGTGATGCAGTAAGGACTGATCAGGTATAGCGATGTAGGGCATGGCACTGAGCTTAACGCGGCACAGAACCCTTCGCCTCTCCCTTCACTCCGTAGGCGTGACCGGTGAACGGCAGCGAATCGCGTTGACTCGCGACCCCTGTTTTTCTTTACGGTTGATCTTCCGGCTTGAGTTTGAGGGCGACGGAATTGATGCAGTAACGCAGTCCCGTGGTTTCCCGAGGACCATCCTCAAACACGTGTCCCAGGTGCGATCCGCACCGGCTGCACAGGATTTCCGTTCGGCGCATTCCGTAAGCGTTATCCTGTCGCAGTTCGACGTTGCCCTGATCGATCACGTCCCAAAAGCTGGGCCAGCCTGTCCCCGACTCGAATTTCGTGTCGGATGCGAACAGGGGCTGTCCGCAGGCGGCGCACAGGTAGGTGCCGGGCGTTTTGGCGTTGACATACTCGCCGGTGAATGGGCGTTCGGTCGCGTGCTGGCGCAGCACCGCAAACTGCTCCGGTGTAAGCTCGGCACGCCACTCGGCATCGGTTTTAACGACCTTTTCACTCATGACGTTTGACCTTTCTCCCTCATTCCGGTTTCGCGGCGACTGCCTGTGCAGAATGTACACAGCCGGGCGTCGAATGCCAACTCTGTGCAAGGTGTAACAAGAACGTCCCGGATTCACGCCAGACAGGATGACCCGTCGAAAATGGCGGGCGCCCGTGTATAATGGCGGGCGTTTTGCATCTTGAGACCCTATACTCGTGCGCGATCAACAGTCCCTGGTTTTCCGCTGCATCTTTCCCCTATTTGTGCTTGTCATCGCGAGCGCGTGCGGCTCGCAAAGCCCGCAGACCTTCCGGGCGACGGTTCCCGCGACGCTGGCGAACGCCCCGGTGTATACGCCGACCGCCACCTTCACGGCAACGGCGCTGCCCCCAACCGCGACGCCCACCGCGACCGAGACCCAAACGCCCGAACCAACGCCGCCCGTGCAGACGCTCACGCCTGTCTCGCCCGACGGCGCGCCCGCCGCGCGGAATGTCGCCGCACCCGAATCGGATAACTTTGGCTGGAGCTGCGACGATTTTCCGTGCGAGGACGACATCGACGGCTTCCTGCGTCGTATTCAGGTGCCGAGAGGATTTGCGCTGTCGCACGTCGGGCGTTTTCCCGGTCAGCCGTTGCAGATCACTTATGGACGCGATGGGCGGCTTTACGCCACCGTCCTCGAAAACGGGACGCGCAGCGGGGCTGTTTATCGCCTGAATGACGATGGCACCGCCGAGCGTTACAGCGGCGACTTTGTCTCGCCGCTCGGTGTGGCGTTCCAGCCGGGTTCGGATGTGCTGTACGTGAGCGCGCGCGAGACCCCGGAGGAAGGCGGCGGTGTGTGGCGGGTGCTGCCCGGCGGCGAGCGCGAGCCGGTCGTGACCAGGCTGCCCTGCTGCTTTCAGGTGATCGACAATCAGCCGAACGGGCTGACATTTGGACCGGACGGCTATCTTTATCTTGGCGTGGGAGCGCTGACGGATCAGGGCGAGCCGCCGCCGGGACGCCAGTCACAATTCGCGGAGATTCAAGCCAATGAAGCGGCAGTCCTGCGGATTCAGCCCCACACGGGCGAGGTCGAGGTTTACGCGCGCGGCATTCGCAACCCGTATGATCTGACGTTCAGCAGCGATGGGCAACTGTACGCGACCGATAACGGGATGCTGAACGGGTCGGGCGACCGGCTGCTTCGAGTGACGGCGGGCGCGCATTACGGCTTTCCCTACTGGCGCGACCGGGGCTGCGAGAACTGCCCGATCGCGCCGCCGGACGTGGACGTGCAGCCCGATCTTCTGACGCTGCGCCCCCGATCTCTGCCGCGCGGCATTGTCGCCTACACCGGCACGCAGTTTCCAGAGAACATGTTTGATTCGCTGTTCGTCGCGTTGTGGAATAACGTCCGCGATGGGCAGCGCGTCGTGCGGATTGATCCGGCGCGTATCCCGACGAATCCCGATGCGTTGGCAGCCTACGTGCCGGAACCCTTCATCACGGGGCTGATCCGTCCGATTGACGTGGTCATGGCACCGGATGGGTCTTTAGTGGTCGCCGATTACGTCTACGGGCACGTCTGGCGCGTAGCGTATGAGGGCTAGGTGAGATTTCATGATGGCTTATTGCTTCTTTACAGGATTTCAAGTAATATAGATTGAAACAAAAAGCCCTGTTTACGAGGAAAACGATGATTAACCCGGCAGTTCGCAACGAACACATCAAGAAACTCCGCGAACTTATGAACGGCATTCCCGTGGCGATGGTCACGTCGATGGACGACGAGACACAGCAGATGCGAACGCGACCGATGCCCGTGCAGCGCAAACCTTTCGAGGGGACGTTGTTCTTTTTCGGAAAGCTAAAGCCCACCGCCGAGGGCGAAACTCGTGATGTGATGGTTTCCTTGAGCAACGAGGACAAAAATCTCTACATCGCCGTGGCGGGTAAGGGAACGGTGTCGCGCAATCTGGAAATGATGGAGGAACTCTGGCATTCGGGGTTGAACCAGTGGTTTCCAAAGGGGCTGGGCGATCCTGATCTTGTGTTGATGCAGGTCGAGGTCGAGCACGCGGAATACTGGGATGGTCCCGATAACGCGGTGCAGCGCCTGGCGGGGTTCGTGAAAGCCGTTGCCACGCGCGCGCCCTATCGCGGACCGGAAAACGAGCAGCTTGCTTTCAGCTAAGTAGGCTGCGTCAGGGTAAATTCCAGGGCGGTTCCCAGGCGGGAGCCGCCTTTTTGTTGGCATCATCTGATGAGCGGGGTCATGCTAGAGACCACGTTGACGTGAGGAGATAATCGCTTATGCCGCTTCCGCCGCTTGCCCTGCGTTCCGATGCGCTTCGCGGGCGTGTCGCGCTCGTCACAGGCGTCAGCCGCCGCATTGGCATCGGGTTTGCGATTGCGCGGCGATTAGCGGAGTGCGGCGCGGATTTGTTCATCCAGTCTCTGGTGTCGTATGACGCCGAGCAGCCCTGGGGCGCGGACGCCAACGCTATTGAAACGGTGCTGGCTGACCTGCGCGCGATTGGCGGGCGCGTGGAGCACGTCTCGGCGGATTTCCGCGATCCGACGGCTCCGGCAGCCGTTACGCAAAATGCGGTCTCCGCATTCGGTCACGTCGATATTCTGATTGCCAATCACGCTTACAGCACGCCGGGCGACCTCGCCGCCATGACCGCGGAGCAGATCGATACGCATCTGGCGGTCAACGTGCGGGGAACGCTGCTGCTGGCGCAGGCGTTCGACCGGCAGCATGACGGCAGGCGCGGCGGGCGCGTCATCCTCATGACGTCCGGTCAGCACGGCGGACCGATGTCCGGCGAAATGGCGTATGTCGCGTCGAAAGCGGCGCTGCATGGATTAACGCTAAGCCTGTCCGCGCATTTCATTCGGCGTGGTATCACGGTGAACACGGTCAACCCCGGCGCGACCGACACCGGCTACGCCCCACCCGATTTCTACGAAGCCGTTCGCGCGGCGTCGCCGCAGGGGCGCTGGGGCGAGCCAGACGACGCGGCGCGGCTGATCGCGTGGCTGGCAGCCGACGACGCGGCATGGGTGACCGGGCAGGTGATTAACTCGACAGGCGGAAGTTGATCGCCCGCTACGGCTGCTCGATCTTGAAACCTTCAAAGCGCGCGGTGAAGCCGTCTCCATCGGGCGAGCACGCCATGATGCCGACCTGCACCGGCGCCGAGGTCAGATACCCCATTCGCAGCATGTGATACGTCGAGCCGTCAACTGAATAACGGGCTTCGACCGTGCTGCCTTCGCGCTTCAGGCGCAGCCAGAGGGCTTCGGGATTGCTATGGAGCGTGCTGACCGACCAATCGGAAAAGTCGCGCGTGAGGACGGCACTCGCAAGCTGCTCGCCGTTCACAATGAATGACTGGAGGATGACGCTCGGCGCGGGCAGCAGGAACTGCTGAATCGCCAGCGCCTTTACGAGAAACTCCCAGGCCGCCAGCACCAGCACAATGGTCACCACCGTGCCGTTTGCCCTCCC
>CALMDI010000221.1 GCA_937864975.1 uncultured Chloroflexota bacterium
GTCGGCAAATTCGACTCAGGCAGCTCGAAAAATTCCTCTGCCGTAAGCTTGGTCGTTGTGTGGTCTGTCATCTCAAATTCCTGCTTTATGTCCCTCTATTATGCCATAAATGCTGCTGGCTCCGAGAAACGAAAAGCCGCCTGTGACGGCGGCTCGTTCGATTGCGTAGGGGAGAGGCAAACCCCGCCCCCGCGTGTGGCGCTTTAGAAGTCGTAGTACATCGTGAACTCGTAGGGATGCGGGCGCATCGCCACGGGGTCACCCTCGTTAAGCTGCTTGTAGCTTACGTACGTGTCGATGAAATCCTCGGTGAACACGTCGCCCTGAAGCAGATACTCGTGATCCGCCGCGAGCGCCTTGAGCGACTCGCCCAGGCTGCCCGGCACGACCGGAGTCTTGATATGCGTCTCTTCGTACAGGTCGTAGTCCGCTGGCTCGCCCGGCTCAGTCCGGTTCTTGATGCCGTCCAGACCCGCCAGCAGCATCGCCGAGAAGGCGAGGTAGGGGTTGGCGGTCGGGTCGGGCGCGCGGAACTCGATGCGCTTCGCCTTCGGGCTGGTGCTGTACATCGGGATGCGAATCGCCGCCGAGCGGTTGCGCGCGGAGTACACGAGGTTGACGGGTGCTTCATACCCCGGCACGAGGCGGTGATAGCTGTTCGTGGTCGGCGCGGCGAACGCCAGAATCGACGGCGCGTGCTTCAGGATGCCGCCGATGTAATACAGCGCCGTCTGGCTCAGCATCGCGTAGCCTTCTTTGTCGAAGAACAGGTTGCCGCCGTCTTTCCACAGGCTCTGGTGGCAGTGCATCCCGGAGCCGTTGTCGCCAAAAATCGGCTTGGGCATGAAGGTGACGGTGTAGCCGTTCTTGTAGGCGACATTCTTGATGATGTACTTGTAGAACTGAAGCGTGTCCGCCATCTTCAGCATCGAATTGAAGCGAATGTCGATTTCCGCCTGTCCCGCGCCGCCGACTTCGTGGTGATGCACTTCGATGTCGATCCCGACCGAACGCAGCGTGGCGGTCATCAGGGCGCGCAGGTCGTGCAGCTTGTCGACGGGCGCGACCGGGAAGTAGCCTTCCTTGATGCGTGGGCGATACGCCAGGTTCGGCGTGCCGTTCTGTCCGGTGTTCCAGAAGCCCGAGCTGGAATCCACTTCATAGAACGAGCTATTTTCCGAGGAACCCCAGCGCGCGCTGGTGAAAATGTAGAATTCCGCTTCGGGTCCGAAGAAGGCGACGTCGGCGATGCCGCTCTTACGCAGGTACTCCTCCGCCCGACGCGCCACGCCGCGAGGATCCCGCGGGTAAGGGTCCAGGTTAATGTCCACCACGTCGCACAGCAGGCTGAGCGTCGTCATCGCCGGAACCGGGTCGATGAAGGCGGTCGATGGATCGGGGATCAGGTTCAGGTCGGAATTGTTGATCGCCTGAAAGCCGCGGATGCTGGAGCCATCAAAGCCCAGCCCCTCGGTGAACATATCTTCCTTGAAGTTATCGAACGGGACGGTGAAATGCTGCATCACGCCGCGAATGTCAGTGAACTTCACGTCGACTTCCTTGACGTCGTTCTCGCGCGCCCAGTCGAGCAGGGCGGCGGGCGACGCCGCAACGTCGGCGGGTGGCACGAGTGCGGGTTCGTCGCTCTTTCGCTCTTTGGTGAACATAGGACTTGCTCCGTTTTGTCAAACTTCACTAAGATGGTCGAGTCTATTGCATTGTATTACGCGATCCATTCGACTTCTTGAGCAAAAAACAGCTAAATTCAGCACCTGTTCCTTGTGACATATACACAAAAGATCGTGTGGAGCCGACACCTTTGAGGCTGCCCGCTCGTGAGCGCGCCATTCGCCATCGGTCGACTCGTGCGGATTTTCCTTTTCGTCTTCGCTCAGGCTACACTACGGGCGATTGGCGCGATTGATACTTGACCGAGGCATGGATGCTGCGACGATTTCTGCTTTACCTCTCCGCCGCTGCCTGGGCGCGGCGCATGGTCACGGGTTGGGGAATGGCGCGCGGCGTCGCGCGGCGCTTTGTCGCCGGGGAAACGCTCGACGACGCGATGACGGTCACGCACACTCTGAATGCCGCCGGGCTGGCGGTCACGCTCGATTACCTGGGCGAGAGCATTCACAAGGCAAAGGATACCGAGCCTGTCGTCGCCGCGTACCGGGCGGTACTGGAGCGCATTGCCGCCGAGAACGCGCGGTCGAGCATCTCGCTCAAGCTGACTCATCTTGGATTAGATATCAGCGAAGACTTGTGCCAGGCGAACCTGCGCCACATCCTGACCGACGCGCAGGCGCTTGGCGTTCCGGTCACCATCGACATGGAGAGCAGCGTCTATACCGATGCCACGCTGCGTATCTACCGCACCATGCGTGACGAGTACGGTTTCGCCAACGTCAGCGCCGTGATTCAGGCGTACCTGTACCGCAGCGCCGACGACATGCGCGCGCTTGCCAGCGAAGGCGCGCACATTCGCCTGTGCAAAGGCGCGTATTTAGAGCCGCCGGAGGTTGCCTATCCCGACAAAGCCGACGTCGACGCGAATTACGTGCGGCTGATGCAGGACTTCCTGCAAGCGCCGCCGCCCGCCTATCTCTGTATCGCCACGCACGACGAGACCATGATTGCCGCCGCGGAAACGTTTATCCGCGAGCGTGCCATCGGGCGCGACCGCTTCGAGTTTCAGATGCTCTACGGCATTCGCCCGCAGCGGCAGCAGGCGCTCGCCGCCGCAGGCTACCTCGTGCGGATTTACGTGCCGTTTGGCGAGGCGTGGTATCCCTACTTCATGCGGCGTCTGGCGGAGCGTCCCGCGAACCTGTGGTTTTTCGCGCGCAGCCTGTTCCGCCGCTAAACGGGAGACATTCGCGATTTAAATCGTGACACAGTATATTCTTAGCAGCTATAAATCTTCGTCTCTAGGGGGATACGATGACCATTTTGTGGGTTATTTTTCTGGCGCTGCACATCTTCTTCGCGGGTATGGCGCTGTCACAAATTCCGGTTGGACTCTTCTTTCGGCGCGCGCTCGCCAGAGCGGCTGGGACACCAGGAGAATTAAGTATTTTGGCGACCCAGGGCGAAGTAATCGGCAACCTGGGGCAGTACGGCGGCATTGGGCTGCTGCTGACCGGGCTGGCGCTGCTGGGCGTCAACCGCTACGGCACGACCTTCGGCTTGCTCGGTTTGTTCGCGCCGACCCCAACATGGCTGTTTATCAAGCAGGTCGTCTATATCCTTATCGTCGTGATTCTTGTCGTCGCGCTCACCCCCGCGAGCAAGCGCGCGATTGCCGCGCTCAAGGGAGCGGCGCAGAGCGCCTCGTCCGTGACGCCGGAAGTCCGCGAGGCATCTGCGAAGGTCGCACAAATTTCGCTGATCATCGACCTGCTGGTGATTGTGAACGTCATTCTTGCGGTCTGGAAACCCACCTGATCGCAGGCGGAAACCCGGCGCGTCGAGCGCCCCGTTTTTATCCCCCGCCAACTTCTGTCCAATAGCCAGTTCCGGTGTCAGGAGACGCCGTGATCGCGTAAACCGCTCCGTCCGGCGTCGTGACGTAGGTGGTGTAAGACACACGCCCCGCTGCCTGCCGCTGCATGTCGTACCCCTGCTCCTGCGCCAGCCCCCAACCGAGCGGGCTGTCGGGACCGCCAAGCTGATTCCAGACGATACCGAACCCGCGCCGCGCCGGGACGCGATCCGCGGGCACCTCGTCGTACTCCGCGTCGGGCATCCCCTCGATAAACGTATCCGGGAACACCTGTACCCGCCGGTCATTCGTCAGCACGTAAATCTCGCTCGTGTCGGACATGTACAGCATCGCGCCGTTCTCGAACGGCTGCCACACGGCGAACACCACGCGCGGCGGCTCGTCGGCGCAGCGCGGCAGCCCTGTGACCTCTCCGAGCCACGCCTGCGAGCAGACCACGTTCACCGTAATATCCCGCGTCGTGTGTTCGGCGGATCCAACGGCTTCCAGCCGGAAGCGAACGGGTCCCGCGTAGTGAAAGGGCTGGATGGTGAGCGCGTGCTGACCCGGCAGACTTGCCGCGTGGAGCGGGCGCTCGCACGGCGCGGTTTCATCCGCCGGGCAGGGGTAGAAAAAAACCTGCCCGCCCGTCGCATCCCACGTAAATGTCACGCCTTCGAGGTTCGGCGCGGGGTCTGCGCTCGCACTTAATGAGCGGATTTCCGCTTCCGCGACCGCCAGCAGTTCGGCTTCCCGCGGCAGCGCAGGTTCCGCCGCGACCCCCGCCGCGCTCGTGCCGGGGATCCAGATCGTCGCGCCGACCGGCAGCGCGCCGGGGTCGTCGAGACAGTTGAGGACGGCAAGCTGCGTCACGGTCAGGTTGTCCACCCCCGCGATCAGGTCGCCCAGTCGGTCGCCGGGACGAATCACATAGGGAACGAAACCCGGCATTTGCGGCGCGATGCATGTTGCCGAGCGCGCGTCGCTGCCGGGCGCAATCGGCGTCAGTTCGGGCGCCGCGCCGATGGCGGGCTGTAGGGTGGCGGCGCTGGTCGCGGTCGCCTGCGCGCTGCCGATGACGGAGCCAAAACCGGGAGTCGCCGTCGGCTCCTGCGCCGCCGCGATGCCGGTCAGTACGAGCAGAATCACGATCACCATTGGAACGTAACGTCGCATAGCCGCTGTCCTCTGCAATTCGTTTCGTTACGAACCATAGCGTAGACTGCCAAGCACGACAAGCCACAAAGCCGTAACGCTCCGTACAGGCGGCGTTAGTCGCTCGATTCCGTTTCTGAGGGTTTGACTCGTCGGATACCCGTGGTGATCCCGCGAAGCCGCGCCGCGCGCCGCTGTCGCTGAGCTTCCATCAGTGCCGCCTTGTGTTCTTCGCCGTCCGTCTCGTCAAAGGCGACGTTGGCGTTGCGGGCTTCGCGGCGGGCTTGCGCTTCGTTAATCCACATCGCGTCGTCGTCGGGACGAATGGATGCGCCGTAATGCCGCGCCCACACCTCGGTGAATTCCGCGCCGAACAGCAAAATCTGAGCGGAATAGTAAATCCACACGAGAATAGCGGTCAGCGACCCCGCAGCGCCAAACACCGACCCGACGTTCGCTCTGGAAAGATACAGTCCCACGACAAGCTGCCCGACGTAAAACAGGAACGCGGTGAAAAACGCGCCCACCCACAGGTCGTGCCAGCGGATCAGCACGTCGGGCAGGATTTTGAACACGGCGGCGATGAGCAGCGTCGTCATGCCGACGGTGATGACGAACTGCACCACCCGAACCAGCGTTTCGCCCGCCGGGTTTTGCGCCGTAAGCAGCATACTGCTGAGCGCCGTGTTCAGGAGCATCGTCGCAAGCAGCACCACACCCACCAGCATGACGACGGCGAAGGAGAACAGCCGCGTCTTAAGGAGTGCCGTCGGGGAGCGTCCCGGCGCGGGCTTGACTTCCCAGATTTTGTTGAGCGCGCCCTGAAGCTGCGCGAACAGCCCCGACGCCCCCCAGACCACGACCGACATCCAGATGATGGTTCCCAGCAGATCGCTGCTCGCCGTCTGCCGGTTGTCGATCAGGTCGCGGATGAACTGCGCGCCGCTGTCCCCGACCGCGCCGCGAATGCTGTCGATCACGCTCGTCTGGATGGTGCTTTCGTCCAGAACCAGCCCCAGAAACAGCGCGATAATGATGAGCAAAGGGGATAAAGAGAAGATTGTGTAGTAGGCAAGCGACGCCGCGATTCCCGCCGCGCCATCATCCGCCCACTCTTTCGCCGTTTCGCGTATCAAAAACAGGGATTGTTTGAGAACCGACATCGGATTGCCCTCAAAACGCCGACTCGTTCTGAAAGCAGAATACCACATGAGTCCGGTGTTCAACCCTTGTCGGCGCGGGCGAAGTGAGGGGATTCACCCAAACAAAAAGCCTGCGTCCGCAGGCTTCGTGCGGGGCTTTCGTTAATGACCTGCCGCCGGGGCTTCTTCGACTTCGTTTTCTTCCGTGAGATATTCCACGTCGACCCGATTCGGCGCATCGACCCACGTACTTGCATCTTCAATTTCCAGCCCGCACGCCCGCCCGTTCTCATCATACATGACCGCGATGCCGGGAATACTCTCTGTGTCGGTGCGAAATGGATAAGCGCCCGTCAGAGCGATATAGAGCATGTCTTCTCGTGGGTCATATGTCAGCTTCATAAAGCTCTCCTATTCAGGACAGTCGCCCAGGTTATGCGCGGTCTTCAACGTCAGCGTGGAGCGCGTATTGACGACGATTTTCACCGCTAGGCGCTTGTCTGTTCCCGCAGCATAACGCGGTGTATAACAGCCAGTATACTCCGTTTTATGCTTCAATTTCTGAATGGTCTGTGGTGCTTCGATAATGCGTGCGACATCTGCAAGATCAATGTCGATTTGCCGTATGCGCGCCCATGCGTGCGCGCTAATCCTGTAGGTTCTGTTGTTTGCTTGGAGCGTTCGAGCCATTCACCCTTCCTAAGGTTCAAACGTTCTGTCCTCGTTTGCTCAAGTGATCGCTATTCTGCCAGCGCTGCCCACGCCTCCATCGCCGCGTGCAGGTCAGTTTCGGTCTGCGTATACTGCTCGCCAAGCACCCGCACGTCGTAGGCGTTGCCCGCCGCGCTCGCCATCTGGATCGCGTTGGTCAAATCGTCAAGCTGCGCTTCGAGATCATGAATCTGGGTCTCGATTTCCGTCAGCCGCTTTTGAAGCTGATACGGATTCAAGCCATGCTTCCTGCCGTTTGTCGGCGTGCCCGGTCGCGCCGTCTCGCGCTGAGAAGCGTTCCCGTTCGCGGCGGTCGGCGTTTTGCGTCCCTCGCGCGCGGCGACAAACTCCTGATAGGTGCCCTCGAAAATCATCATCTCGCCGGGGCTGACCGCCCAGATTTGCGTCGCCAGCGCGTCGATGAGATATCGGTCGTGGCTGACGAGCAAAATCGTGCCCTCGAAGTCTGCCAGGACGTTCTGCAAAATCTCCTGACTGGCGATGTCCAGATGGTTCGTTGGCTCGTCCAGCAGCAGGAAATTCGCGCCCGCCAGCGCCAGCTTCGCCAGCGCGACACGACCGCGTTCTCCACCCGATAGCGTCGAGATCGGGCGAAAGGCGTCGTCGCCTTGAAACAGGAAGTGACCCAGGTAATTGCGCGCTTGCCCCGGCGTCATCTCTTTGACCGAGAGAATTTCGTCCAGCACGCTGCGCTTCGGGTCGAGCAGTTCGTGCGCCTGCGCGAAGTAGCCAATCTGCACCGCCGCGCCGAT
>CALMDI010000222.1 GCA_937864975.1 uncultured Chloroflexota bacterium
AAGGTTCGGGGTGGCGGAAAGCCCAAGAATAAGCAGAATCAAGAGGATTGGACTGGATCGTCGTTTCATATCGCCTATTCTATCGAAGGTCGCCGCTGTCTTGGCTATGCAATTTACGGACGATTCCGCGACGCCTGACCGCCGCCCTGATCGATTGCGCGCGTTCGGGCAGCGGCGCGGCGAAATCGCGCTCATCGCCGTTTTCGCAATCTCAATTCTCCTCATCCACCTGCTGGCTTCGCCGGCGCTGCGACCCGTGCCGGGACGCGATCAGGGGGTGTTCCTGTATATCGGGCGCGAGTTGAATCGCGGCGCGGCGCTCTACCAGGACTTGTGGGATCACAAGCCGCCCCTCATCCATTATCTGAACGCGCTCGGCGTCACGCTGGACGGCGGCTCGATGTGGGGCATCTGGATCATCGAAGCCCTGTTTCTGGTCGGTACGGTCGCGCTGAGCGTGATCACGCTGCGGCGCGCCTTTGGGCTTGGGGCGGCGGCGTTCGGCACGCTGTGCTGGATCGCCGCCGCGACGACGCTGTTATCGGGCAACTTGCTGGAAGAGTACGCGCTGCTGTTCCAGTTCGCGGCGCTGTATTTTTTCGTCTGAATGCTCGACGGCGAACCGCGAACGCTCTTCGGCTACTTCGCGGGCGCAGCCATCGGCTTGACGTTCCTGCTGCGCCCGAACCTGATCGGAACCGGTCTCCTCATCGGGCTGATTCTGCTGATCCAGACCCGACGGCGCGATGCGTTTGCCGACGTGCGGCTGATGACGCTGGTGATCGGCTTCCTCGCCGTCGTTTTGGTCACGATTGTCTATTTCGCGCTTCAGGGAACGCTTGACAGCCTGTGGGAAGTGGCATTGACCTACAACGTCTTGTACAGCCGAAGTCCATGGGGCGACCGCCTCCGCGTCCTGCGGTATGGGTTGGATCTGCTCGCAGACACGGGCGTTCAGATCGTCATCGTCGGCGCGTGGGTCTTCGCGCTTGCCGGCGTCGCCGCCGCGCGCAGGCGGCTGAACAGCTTACATCCGCTCGTTTTCGTCGGGCTGATCGATCTCCCCTTCGAGTGGCTGATGGCGAGCCTGTCGGGGCGTTTGTACCGCCACTATTTCCTCGCCCTGCTGCCTGCCGCCGCGATCCTCACCGCGTTTTTTGCATCGCGCGTCCTGAGCGCCGTGCGTTCGCGGCAGACCGCCGACGGCAGCCCTGCGCCGGTTCGGGTTGGCTTGGCGGCGCTGATGATCGGGGTCGCGCTGCTGCCGGGTATCCGCCTCGTCGAGCGCCTTCAGGCGGCGACCGCCGCGCCAGGGAGCAGCGCGATGCAGCGGCTGGTCGAATTCGTCAAAACGGAGACCGCGCCGGACGATTACGTGCTCGTGTGGGGCGCGTGGCCCACCGTCAACTACCTGGCAGACCGGCGCGCGCCCTCGCGATTCATTTATCAGGCGCCGCTGTATATGCCGGGGTATCAGAGTGCGGCGCTGTATGACGCTTTCGTCGCGGAACTCACTCAGCGCCCGCCCGCCCTGATCCTCGACAGTTCGGGAACAGATCGCGGGATTCCGCCGATTGACCCCGCGAAACGGCAGGCATGGCTCGATAGTTTCGATCAACTCCCGATTCCTGAGAGCGAGCGGGACGCGATTTACATTCCGCCGGAAATGGATATCGTCTTCGACTACCTCACCCGTCGTTACGAGATCATCGGTCAGTTCGGCGGTTGGGATATTTACCGCCCGGCGAGTTAAGCCCCGACGATGGAAACCACCCTCACCGATCCCCGCCTATCCGCAGTCGGCTCGCTGCGCCGGCGCGGGGCTGCGCTGTTAGGCGCGGGCTGGCTGCCGTGGGCGATCCTCGTCTTTGGCGTCGGGCTGCGGCTGATTCAATACCTGTCGAACCGCTCGCTGTGGGTGGACGAGGCGATGCTCGTTCGGAATATCCTCGACCGCTCGTATGGCGAGCTGCTCCAACCCCTGAGCGACAATCAGGGCGCGCCGATTGGCTTTCTGGTCGCGACCAAAGCGCTGACACAGGCGTTTGGCGACGGCGAGTTCGTGCTGCGCCTGCTGCCGCTGGTCGGCGGGATCGCCTCACTTATCCTCTTTCACGTCCTCCTCAAACGGTATATTCCGACGCCCGTGCGCCTGATCCCGCTGTTCCTGTTCGCGATTAACCTGCCGCTGATCTATTACAGTTCCGAGGCGAAGCAGTACGCCACCGACCTGACGATCACGCTGATTCTGGTACTCGCCGCCTTGTGGATTCACGATCACCCCCTGACGATTGGGCGAGCGCTGCTCTTCGGAGGACTCGGCGCGCTCGCCATGTGGTGCTCGCATCCGGCGTCGTTCACGCTGGCGGGCATCGGTCTCGTCATGGGCATATCGGCGCTGGCGAGGCGGGACCGGGCGCGCGTGCGCGGGCTGGCGCTGGTGGGCGCGCTGTGGGGGGCGAGTTTCGTCGTCCTTTATACGCTGTCGCTTCGACATCTGGAAACGAGCGATTATCTTCAGACCTATTTCCGCGCCAACTTTATGCCCTCCCCGCTCAACTCCGAGGGCTGGCAGTGGCTCCTTCGGAATTTCCGCCTGATGTTCGACAACCCGCAGGGGCTTCAGATTAACGACGTCGCCGCGCTGCTGTTCGTCGTCGGCGCGGTCACGCTCTATCGCCGCCGCCCGACCGAGCCTGGTCTGTTCGTCGCGCCGATTTTGGTCACGCTCGGCGCGTCGTGGCTGGGCAAGTACCCGTTCGGCGGACGCCTGTTCCTGTTCGCCCTGCCGCTGCTGCTTGTGCTGGTAGGTGAAGGGCTGCGCGCGGTGGTCGAGCGGACGCGGCAGACGCTCCCGGTGCTGAGCGTGGCGCTGATTGGCTTCCTGCTGCTCAACCCGCTGGTCGAAGCGACGACGCGCGTTACCTTTTACCCGCAGGAGATCAAACCTGTTCTGGAGTACATCAGCCAGCACCGGCTTGGCGGGGATCGCGTCTACGTTTACTATTTCGCGCAGTTCGCTTATGACTACTATGCTCCGCGCTATTCCCTGTCGAATGCGAATACGCTGGTCGGGCGAACGTGGGTGGACAACATCTGGCTCGATCCGTCCGTCGAGCCGCACACCAACTTCAGTGCCGAGCTTGACCGGCTGCGCGGCAGCACGTACGTGTGGGTGATCTTTACCAACGCCAACAGCGACGAGCAGCGTTATACGCGCTATCTGGATGGGATCGGCAGGCAGGTAGACAGCGTTCGCGCGCCGGGGGCGTCGGGCTACCTGTATAATCTGGGCGGGTGAGAATGATCCCCCACCCCTAGCCCCTCCCCCACGAGGAGGGAGGGGGATTTAAGACTCTGCGCCGTCTCCCCATCTCTTTAGGGCAAGGGGCTGGGGGTGGGAGCAGTTGAGGTTAAACCATGACCATGCCACGATTCGCCGACGAAGGCGATGCGATTACCTACATCATGCGCTCGGTGCGCCGCGTCTACGAAGGCAGGACGCGCGGTCCTGACCACGAGACGCGCGATACCACGCCGACGGGTCTGCTGCTGCAAGCGACCGACTTGCTGTCGCACCCGGTGGACTATGGGGTCGTCACCGGGTCGAAGGGCAAAGGCTCGACGACAGCGATCACCGCCAAGCTGCTGCAACACCTGGGGCACACCGTCGGCATGATTACCAGCCCGCATCTGGTGAGCTGGCGCGAGCGCATCCGCGTCAATGGGCGCGCAATTCCCGAAGCCGATCTGGTGCGGATTACCAACCTGCTCGCGCCGGAGATCGACGCGATTGAGGCGACCCTGGAAGGCGAGCGCTATTTCAGCCCGCAGGGGATTTTTCTTGCCATCGCGCTGCAATGGTTTTCAGAGCGAGGCGTCAGCGCGGCGGTGCTGGAAGTAGGGCGCGGCGGGCGTTTTGACGACATTGCGGTCGTGCCGAACAAGCTGTCGCTGTTCACGCCGGTCATGCTGGAACACAAAGCGCAGTTGGGTCCGACGCTGGATCGGATCGCGTGGCACAAAGCGGGCATCATCAAGCCGTGGAGTTATGCCTACAGCGTGCCGCAGGCGCAGGAAGTCCTCGAAGTCCTGCAGGCGGAAGCCGACGCGCAGAACGCCGAGTTCGCCTGGATCGCCCCGATGGACATGGGGCAGTACGTGGGTCCCGCCGAGAACGGCGTTCGCCTGACGCTCGGTCGCTACGGCGAAATGACGCTGTCGCTGCTCGGTCGCTACGAGATTGAGAACGCGACTCTGGCGGTGCAGGGCGCGGGCAACATGCACGGGCGGCTGACCGGCATCCCGCACGGTTCGCCGGAGTACGTCGAAGCGATTCGCGCCGGGCTTGCGGATGTCGTGTGGCCCGGTCGCGTGCAGAAGATACAAGACTCGCCGCCAACCTACATCGACGGCGCGACCACGGTGGTCGCCGCGCGCTCCTTCCTCAACAGTCTCGAAGGACGCCTGACCGAACCGCTGATTGCGATTGTCGCCACGCCGGTTGATCGGGACTACGAAGGCGTTTACCGCGTCATGGGCGCGGTCAGCCAGGCGATGATTCTGGCGGAAAATCACATCAGCCCGAACGTGCAGTTCCCGCCGCCGGACGTGGCGCTGGCAGCCGCGCGGCAGCACCATCGCGATGTGACCTTCACGCCAACCCTAGCCGAAGCGCTGGCGCTGGCGACCGAGAAAGCCGGGAGTAGTGGAACCATTGTCATCGCCGCTGCACAGCCTGTCGTCGGAGAAGCCATGCAGTTGTTGGGCTTCTCCTTCGAGCAGATATAGGCGCGCGATGCCGCCCGGCACCGTTTCATTTTCCGCGATAATCGACAAAAAGGGAGTCAACCCGTTCGTGGATGTGCCTGCGGAAGTCAGCGACTCGTTCCATCAGAGTGGCAACATCCCCGTCGCGGGCACGTTGAATGGGGTTCCGATTCGGGCGACGCTTGTACCCATCGGCAACGGTCGGCACCGTCTGTACGTCAACGGCGACATGCGTGAGCGCGCAAACGTGGACGTGGGCGATACGATTGAGGTCACGCTCCGGTTGGATGCTGAGCCGCGCGAGCTGCCCCTGCCGCAGCCGCCTGCCGAGGCGTTCCGCCAGAATCCGATGGCGAAGGCGGCATTTGAAGCGCTGACGCCTTCGCGCCGGAAAGAGGTTCTGGCATACTTAAATCACCTGAAAACGCCGGAAGCCTTACAGCGGAACGTCGATAAGGTTGTCAACGCCCTCATTCAGTCAAACGACGGGTGACGATGCCTGATCCGATGGAGGAAAGCGCGATGTCGAAATCGATTACCTTTGAGCGCGCCGCCGACTATTACGACCAGACGCGCTCGTTTCCACCGGGCGAGGAGAAGCGCGCCGCCGACCTGCTTATCCAGTCAGGCAGGCTGAGCGCAGAAGATCGGATTCTCGAAATCGGGGTCGGCACGGGGCGCATCGCGCTGCCGCTCGCCGGGCGCGTCCGCCGCGTTGTCGGCATCGATCTCGCGCAGGCGATGATGGCGCGGCTGCGGGCAAAACCCGGCGGCGAGACCATTCTGCTGGCGCAAGCCGACGCGACGCGCCTTGCCTTTGGCGACGGCGCGTTTGACGCGGTAGTCGCCGTCCACGTTTTCCACCTGATTCCGGAATGGCAGCGCGCGGTGGGCGAAGTGGCGCGGGTGCTGCGTCCCGGCAAGCCGCTCGTCCATGCATGGAGCGAAAATTTCCACAAGACGACGTGGTGGGAGGCGTGGAACAAGGCAGTCCCCAGCCAGCAAACGGTGGGCGGCGTGCAGTTTCGCCAGAACCGCACCTTCCTGACCGATCTCGGATGGCAGCCCGCGGGCGCGCCGGGACATCTCAGCTACACGTACAGCCAATCCCCCGCCAGCCTGCTCGATCAGTTCGGGCGGCGCATCTGGTCGTCCACGTGGCATCTGACGGACGACGAACTCAACGCCGGAATTGCCGCCGTGCGCGAAGCGATGCTCGCGGAACACGGGGCGCTCGACACGCCCGTCCAGATTCAGACCGAGTTTATGACCCAGGCATACCTGCCGCCGCGCTAATCCGATGATTTCATGCGGCGCTCATCAACTCTGGTCACAATCGTTGCAAATCGGATTAAGCATTGGAGGCACAGATGCAGCTCGAAGGCAAAGTCGCGCTGGTGACCGGTGGAAGTTCCGGGATTGGCGAGGCGAGCGCGCGGCGGCTGGCGCGTGAAGGCGCGCACGTGGGCGTGCTGGGGCGCACGCCCGACGACACGCAGAAGGTGGTCACGTCGATCCGGCGCGGGCGTGGCAAGGCAACGGCGCTGATCGCGGACGTCTCCCAGCCGGACGAGCTTGTGCTGGCAATCAAGCAGCTTGGCGACGAGCAGGGGCGCATTGACGTCGTGCTCGCGAATGCCGGGATTAACGGCAAATGGGCGCCGCTCGACGAGCTTACCGTCGAGGATTATCGGGAGACGATGGACATCAATTTTCTCGGCACGTTTCTGACGGTCAAATACGCGCTGCCGTATATGCGAACCGAAGGCGGCTCGATCATCGTCGTGTCGTCGGTGAACGGCACGCGCATGTTCAGCAACACGGGCGCAACGCTTTACGCCTGCTCGAAAGCGGCGCAGGTCGCGTTCACGAAGATGACCGCGATTGAACTGGCGCGTCATCAGATTCGCATCAACGTCATCTGTCCCGGCGCGATTGAGACCGAAATCAGCGAGAACACGGAGCAGCAAAATCTGGACAAGATCAAGTATCCCCAGAAGCTTCCGAAAGGCGAAATTCCGCTGACGACGGGCAAGCCGGGCAGCGCCGACCAGGTTGCCGACCTCGTCCTGTTTCTCGCGTCGGAGGGTTCCAGCCATATCACGGGCACGGAAGTCTGGATCGACGGAGGCGAGTCGCTGTTTCGCGGCTAGCGGGCTGCGTTAGGCGAGGGCAAGCGGGTAGACGGTTCCCATCCAGCCGCTTTTTGCTTATGATGAGTTCGCAAAGGGTCGCCCCTCAGGGCGAGCGCGTTGTATTGCCCCACCTTCATCTGACCAGCGGCGCGATGGACGCTACATGAACCTGCTGCACGTCACCCCCTATTACGCGCCTGCCTATGCGTTTGGCGGCGTCGTCCGCGCCGTCGAAGGCATGGCGCGCGCGCTGACGGCGCGGGGGCATACGGTCACCGTGCTCACCACCGACGCGCTCGATCCCACGAACCGATATACAGGGGCGATGGATACGACCGTGGACGGCGTGCGCGTGGTGCG
>CALMDI010000223.1 GCA_937864975.1 uncultured Chloroflexota bacterium
ATCGGCATACGCCTTGCCGTCGGCGTCGTAGACGGTCACACCCTCGCCGCGCACCAGCACGAACGGCGGGCGCTTGTAGGACTGAACGACGTGATCCCGGTCGAGACCGATCACGTGGTCGGTTAAGCTTTGTTCGACTGCTGTGACCATAAACAATCCTTTCTGTGTAACCCGCTGCTCGGAAACCCCTCCCCCATCCCCTTCTCTGTTTCTAGGGAGGAAACAAGGGGGAAACTATCGAAAATCATGCCGGACAAGTCATTAGCGGTTTCGCGAGGGTATCATCCTTTTGATGATGCCCGTGACGATTTGCGTGTCCGGGTTTTGGGCGGAGGTTCGCTTTTCGTCGCCGTCTTTGCCACGAACTCCGACCAGCGCAAACGCTGATTCACCCAGTCGTCGGTCGCGCGATAGGCTTCGACCCACCCGTTGTCGATCTCGTATTTGATGGTGGCGCGGCACCAGTCCAGCACCATGCGCGCGGTTTCCGGCTTCACGGTGTCCGACGCCAGCACGTGAAGCGCCAGCTTCTGGCTGTACGCCGAGTCACGCACGAGCGCGTTGTACATGAGATGCTGAAGCTCGTGACAGTTTGGGCAAAGCTGAATCGTGACTTCATTTTCGCCGTGCGCCTGAATGTTCCACAGGTGATGGCGATGAGACGCCGGGTAGCCGCAGGCAGAACACGCCGTCATGCGCTCGGCGTAAGTCGGACGGCGGCGGCGCATGAGACGGCGATATTTCCGCAGGCGATAGAAATCGCGCCAGTGTTCGGCAATCGTCATGCGCTCGGCTTGTGAGTCGTGCGTGGCAAACACGCCGTCGAACGACCTGACAATCTCTTCCGCCTGTTTCTTGCCGTGCAGCTCGCGAACCAGATCGAACAACTCGGCAATCAATGCCTGTTCGGTCACTGCATCCACTGTCCGCGTTGCCTCACTCATGGGACACCTCCCGCTGAAAAATCGTCCCCCGCCCGATTTCCAAGCCTTTCAGGTCGGTAATGATCGCCTGCGGGATGCCAAGTTTCAGCGCTTCGAGCGCCGTGCGCACTTTGGGAATCATGCCGCGCGTAATGGTGCCATCGGCAATCAGCGCTTCGGTCTGTTCCGGCGTGAGCGTCGGGAGCACCTGCCCGTTCGACAGGACGCCCGCGACGTTGGTCAGAAAGACGATCTTATGCGCGCCAAGCGCACCCGCCAGCGCTCCGGCAACATGATCTGCATTAACATTATAGTTACTATCCGGACCCGCGCAGATCGGCGCGATGATCGGCGTCACGCCCAGGTCAAGAATTTCGCGCAGCACGTCGCCGCGCGTCTGGATCACCATGCCGGTAAACTGCATGTCCACCGTCGGATGAGTCATGCGCTCGGCGCGAACCAAGCCGCGGTCGACGCCGCTCATGCCCAGGGCATCGACCCCGGCGAACGTGAAGGCGCGTACGAGCCGCTTGTTGACCAAGCCGCACAACACCATTTCGACCAGCGCCAGCGACGCCGCGTCGGTGACGCGCACGCCATCGACGTAGCGCGGCTCGATGCCCATCGCCGTCTGGAGCGCGGAAATCTCCTTGCCCCCGCCATGCACGATGACGGCGCGCAGCTTCAGGTCGCGAATGATTTCGGCAAAGCCGCCCACGAATGCGGGATCATCGAGGTCATTGCCGCCGACTTTGATGACAATTGGGGTC
>CALMDI010000224.1 GCA_937864975.1 uncultured Chloroflexota bacterium
GGAGGCGGGGTGGGGTTGCGGAATTAGCAATCACGGTAAATAGATAGATTTGCGTATTTGCAGAAAGCCCTCTAGTGGAAGGGCGAGGCAAGATGTGGTTCAATGGAAAGCAGCTTAATCAAGGCGTTTTATGTCCGCGCTGGTACTCAAGCTGACGCTGATCCTCGTGCTGGTAACGGCAGGCGTGATCGGGGTCATCCACCTGCAACCCTACGACGATACGCCGCTGCGCGCGCTGCTCGTGCCGCCGGATGCCTGCCCGCTCGACTGTTTGCTGCGGATTCAGCCGGGCAAGACGACCGCGGCTCAAGCGCTGGCGGTGCTGCGCGACCACCCGTGGGTGGCGCAGGTCAAGGACAATCCCTATCAGATCGCGTGGATGTGGAGCGGCGCGCAGTCGGACTTAATCGACAGCGACCTGTTCGGGCGCATCCGCGTGAACCCGGAGACGCGCATCGTCCAGGACATCACCGTGCAGACCCGGATTCCCATCGGGTCGCTCTGGCTGCTGCTGGGCACGCCGGAAGCGGGCGGCGTGAGCGGCTACGAGCGCTATCTTTTCCACACAGCGTTTTACGTGGACGAAGGCATGGTCGTGCTGCACATGGTGGACTGTCCCGTGCAGCAGCGATCCTATTGGGCAATGCCGATTCAAGTCACATTTTATAAGCCGATCATCAAGTTGCCCGTCGAACGGTACACGCCGCCCACGTGGAATACGTGCGGGTGGGCGCTGCCGTGAACTATGGGAGCAGGTTTGAGGGTCGAGGTTCGAGGAATGAGTAAAGGCAAAGGGAATTATTCTAAGCTCATGTCTTTTCAATCGAGCGAAGATTTCACGTGAATGGGTTGATCGCATAGATGGCGCCAGGCAGACGGAGCGAGAGTGAGTATGCTGAGCCGCATGGGGGTTATGGGAAGCATTTATGTGTGGCATTTGCGGTAACGTCGATCTGACCGGGCAGCGGCGCGCGTCGCTCGACCTGACGCGCGCGATGAGCGTGCAAATTCGCCATCGCGGACCGGACGGCGACGGCTTTTACAGCGCGCCCAACGTGGCGCTGGGGATGCGCCGCCTGAGCATCATCGACATCGACGGCAGCGACCAGCCGCTTTACAACGAAGACGGCAGCATCGCGCTGATGTTCAACGGCGAAATTTATAATTACCGCGAGCTGCGCGCCGACCTCGTGAGAGACGGACACACGCTCCGCACCGACGGCGACGGCGAGACGATCATCCACCTGTACGAGCAGCACGGGCTGGAGCTTTTTCAACACCTGCGCGGCATGTATGCCTTCGCGCTGTGGGACGCGAACCGCGACCGGCTGGTGCTGGCGGTCGATCACATCGGCATGAAGCCGCTCTACCTGTACGAGCGCGATGGGCGGCTGCTGTTCGCCAGCGAGGTGAAGGCGTTTCTGGCGGACGCGATGCTCGCGCCCGCGCTCAATCTGGACGTGCTCGACACCTACCTCAGCTTTGGCTACATGATCGGCGACGAAACGCTCTTCGTGGGCGTGCGCCGCCTGCCGCCCGGTCACGCGCTGATCGCGGAGGGCGGTACGACACGTCTGCACCGGCACTGGGCATTTCCCGACGCGCCCGCGTCGAATGGCGACGTGGACGAACGGGCGGTGATCGAGGAAGCGCGGCGGCTGATCGAGGACTCGGTTCACATTCACCTGCGAAGCGACGTGCCGCTCGGCTTGTTTCTGAGCGGCGGCGTCGATTCGGCGTCGATTCTGGCGCTGATGGCGCGCGAGGCAGGCGGGCGCATCAAGACGTTCACGGTGGGCTACGACGCGAAAACGCCGGACAACGAACTGCTGCACGCGCGGCGGATCGCGGCGCATTTCGAGACCGATCATCACGAGCGGGTGATTACCGCCGACGACTGGTGGGAAGGCTTCAACCGCTACGTGTACGCGCATGACGAGCCGAATGCCAATCCGAGCGCGGTTTCGCTGCTGCTTCTGAGCGAGGACACGGCGAAGCACGTCAAGGTGGTGCTGACGGGCTTGGGCGGCGACGAACTGTTTGGTGGGTACGGGCATCACAAGAGCATTCCCTGGGCGCTGCACGCGCATGACCGCTGGGGCTGGCTGTCGCCGTTGAGCGGGTCGCTGGCGGCGCTGGAACGCTTCTATCCGGCGTTCAAGCAGTATCGTTACATCGGCGCGCTGCCGACGTACCTGCCGCGTCTGCGTCAGGCGCTGCTGCCGCGCGACGAGGCGCTGCTGCGAATGCAGTCGTTCGACGGCATGGTGTTCAGCGACAGCCTGCGCGTGCGCCTGTACGAGCAAGGGCTGATGGGCGCGTGGCGCGCGGCGCAGCACAAGGAGCAGGCGTATCAGCAGATTTTAGAGCGAAGCTGGCGGGACGATCCGTTTAACACGGCGCAGGCGCTG
>CALMDI010000225.1 GCA_937864975.1 uncultured Chloroflexota bacterium
ATGGCGGGCGTTCCTGTCCGGTTGGGCAGGTTTCGCACGACGCGGGAATCCACTCGCCGTTATAACGCCGCGCGATGTGCATATGCGTTCCAGTGGAAAATCCGCCTTCGCACGATGGGCGTCCCAGGCGGTCGCCGATCTGCACCTGCGTGCCTGCGGCAATCCGATCCTGCGCCGCCAGATGAAGATACAGCACGCTCCAGCCGGTCGTCTCGTCGCCGTCGCCGTCCAGGTCCAGGATGACGGTGCCTTCCGCGATGCGGGCGATCACCCCCGGCGCCATCGCCGTGGCGAAATAATCGGAGATATAGCAGCCGGATGATTTGGTCGCCGGGTCGTCGGGCGGCGCAAAATCGACCGCCGCCCAGGCGCTGCCCACGCCGTAGCCGCCGTGCGGACCGCCGGTAAAGAACCACGTCTCGCCCGGCGGAAATGGGAACCCCATCGGCGGCTGCGGAATCCCCGGCTGAAACAACGGCTCGACGGCTCCCGTGAACGGGTTCCCGAAGTAGCTGTTATAAATCGTATACAAGCCCGTGGCGTCGAGCGCGGGCGACCATTCAAAGTAGGGCAGCACCTGACCGAGCATGTACTGAATAGCCACCGTTCCGGCGTTGAGACCGGGCGACAGCATCACCCGCGCGCCATCGGGGAGTTCAAGAGACGTCAAGCCCCGCTGCTTCCAGCCGTAATAACCCGCGTTGAGCTGATCCGCCGCCCACGCAAGCTGCCGGTACAACCCGTTGCGGTCGAAGCCAAAGGTCGCTTCGGTCATACCCATCGCATAAGTCTTCTCGGCATCCGAAGGGGATGGGTTGCTGAGCCAGCGCGCGCGCAGTTCCAGCAGCGCCAGCAGCAGCTGCGGGCTGACACTGTATTCCTGCGCGATGCGCGTCACCACGTCGGCGGCGCTCAGGACGACGTCGTTCACGGTGTCGGTCGCGGTGCGTATGTAACCCGGCTGCTGCGCGACGAAGGCGGCAACATCGAAATCGCCGCTGCCGGGTCCATAGACGAAGCGGGAGTCGGGCAAAATTTTGAAGTCTGGCGAAAACTCGGTCGGCGCGTCCGGCAGCCGGATCACCTGCCCAACTTCCAGCAAATCGGGATTCACAAGGCTGTTGTACGAGAGCAGCGTTTCGATACTCACGCCAACGCGATCCGCGATGATCGTCAGCGTGTCGCCCGGCTGAACCACGTAGTCGGTCGATGGACGCGCGTCAATCGGGCGCGTCGGGTCGGGCGTGGGGTTCATCAGCGGGATGTTGGCGGCAAGGGTCTGCTGGACGGGCGGCGCCTGGGTCAAGGGCGCCATCACCACTTCGCTGCCCGGTTCGGACGATTGAAACGTTGCCGTGATGACGACAACCTCCGGCTGGTTACGCACGCAGCCGACGGTCGCCGCCAGCAACAGCGCCGCGAACAGAAGAACATATTTTGTCATACGCTAACTCGGAATCATCTGCCTAGTCGAAGCTCCAAACCCCGACAAAGCCCTCCGCGATGGACAGCGGTACCGAGTCATCGCCCGACACATCAAGCAGGGTGATGACCGGATCGCCCTCCGGCGTGACCTCGCTGTACAACAGGTACCGGCTGTCCGGCGACCAGACGCGGTGGCTCTGGGAGAACTGATCAAAATATTGCAGGAGATACAGCATGTCGCGCGTCGGGATAAACGTCGTGTAGCGCCTCACGGCGCTTGTTTCCACGTCCAGCACCGACCACGCGATACCGGGGCGTCCCTGCGCGAGCGCGGCTTGAACACCCCCTGTTCCCGCGTCGGCGCTAAAGGAGCCTTGCGGCGTCGCCACCGAGATAAACGCGATCCTGGTACTGTCCGGCGACCAGAAGAAGGACAGCACGCCGTTGACGGCGCTGCGAGCCACGGATTCACCCGTGACCGCATCGACCACGAAAAGCGCGCTCTGATCGACGGTGTAGGCGACATAATTCCCATCCGGTGACCACGAGAACGCGACGCCGCCTTCCAGCTCTGGCGCAAGCGTGACGAGTGACTCATTGGCGCGGATCACCAGATTGGTGGTGCTGCCGTCTGGAGAGCGCTCGCCGAACAACAGGCGGTCGTCGACCGGCGACCAGGCGGGCGCGGCAAAGAAACCGGGCTGCTGCGCCAGCGTTTCGATCACGTCCCCCGTCTCAATGTCATAGATGTCGATGCGGTCCGTGTTCCGCTGCCAGATCATGCGCGTGCCATCGGGACTCCAACTGTAGTAGAACGGCGACCCGACGCCGACGCGCTGATGGCTGTCCGCTGCTCCGCCGTCGCGCACAAGCTCGACCAGCAGCCCTGGCGCTTCGCGTGTCGTCAGCAGAAC
>CALMDI010000226.1 GCA_937864975.1 uncultured Chloroflexota bacterium
GCTGTCGGCAATCGCCACGTCGCTCTGGATCGGCGTCGGAAACAGCACGCGCAGCCGGTGATCTTCCGCCGGGTTTGTCACGGTGGTACGGACGTGAATGCGCCGCACGCCGGGCACGAGCCGCACGGTGGACGTCATCAGCAGCTTGACCGAGGGGACGCTTTGCTCCGGCGTCGCCGCCTCGCCGCGATCTGCCTGAAGAATTTCGTTAACCCGGTAAGTGCGGTCGGGCAGCGCCAGCCCCATTGGGACTTCGTACTCCATGCTCACGACCAAGGTTTGTCCTTCGCCGCCGAAGTCGAGCACCTGCACGCGCGGCAAATCCGCGGGTGCGTGGACGTGGATATCGTGCTCGACGGGGCAGAAGTTATACTCGTCGCCGCGGTCGCCCTCGTCGTAAAATCGGTTCAATCCGCGATAAGTGATGCCGGTCGTCTTGTCCGTGACGCGCAGCGTGCCGTCCGTGGCGTCGCCGTAGACCTCGAAATACGGGTTGGCAATCGTGTTCGTGCGCTGAATGTCCGGCTCGCCGGTTTCGGCGCGACCCTGCACGTTCCGCAGGCGGTAGGTGCGATAACCCGCCCCCGGCACGTCCCGCGCGATGAACGCCATGCGGTGAAAACCCGCCAGGTAAATCGTCAGCTCGCACGTCTCGACGTCGCGCAGGTCTTCGCGAAGCTGTGCCGCCAGCTTCGCGAAGTCGCCAATTTGCCCCGTGTGATATTCGGGAAAGACGACTTCAAGTTTCGCGGATTTGCCGTCGGGCGCGAGCCACACGCGCACGTCGCGCACCAGCCGCCAGCCGTAGAAGCCAATCTCGACGGCTTCGACGAACGCCATCAGTTCGTCGTGGTTGATCGTGCGGTGCTCGTCCACGCGCTCGTTCACGGCGATCCAGCGATGCGCGATCGGACTGCCCCGCTCGTCCAGCAGGTCATAGGTGCGCCCCGCGCCCGCCCACGGCACGTCCACTTCCACGCGCGCGGTCGCGCTCGACTGTGCCGGGTTATAGACGAAAACTGCCGCGTCGCCGCCGCCCTGCAACACGCTGTGCGTCGGCGGGTTGTCGTCGGGCAGCGCGGCGGGCGCCGGGATGGACGCCGTATTCACCCGCGCCGCGAGGTCGCGCAGCGCCGCCTCTGTCACGCGGTCGGCAATCTGATCCGTCCAATCGAAGCGCGTCCGCATTTCCTCGTGTACCTGGTCAATCGAGCAGCCGCAGATCGAGTCGTGCGGGTGGTTCTGAATCAGGTAGCGCCACGCGCGCCAGATTTCGCCAAGCCGATCCTCACCGCCCAGATGGCGCACGAACGCGCTCAAAGGCTCGGCGTAGCCTTCCAGCGCCGTTTGCGCGGCGGCGTTGCGCTGCTTGATCCACATGCGTGCCGACAGGACGCCGGGGAGCAGGTTATAGCGCTTCGACTGGCGAAGCTCGCCGTGAATGACTGGCAGCGTGTCGAGCCTGCTGTCCAGCGCGCCGAGCACGTCGGTCAGGTAGCCCGCCAGCGTGCCGTGTTTCATGCGGGCGCGATCGCCCATCTGCGCGTTCGCGGCGGCGATCAACGCCGGCAGCTCCGCCTGCGGCAGCATATGGTCGGTGCCGTTGAGCATGAGCAGGCGCGATGTGAAGCTATACGGCGCGAGCCGATCAATCTGCTGGTCGACCAGCCGCACGAACGCCTTTGGGCTGGGCGGCGCCCAGGACAGGTTGCCATAGCCCGCGCGCAGGTAGATCGTGAACATGCGCGTGCCATCGGGCGCTTCCCACCACAATTCGGTCGGCTCGTCGGCAAGCCCGCGCTGCAAGGCTGCCGCTTCCAGCCCGACGCCTTTCAAAATCTGCGGAAGCTGCGCGATGTGCCCGAACGGATCGGGCGTGTAGCCGACCGGCATCCGCGTGCCGTAGTCGGCGCAGATTTTCGCGCCGAGCATCAGGTTACGCACCGTCGCTTCGGGACCGACGAGAAATTCATCCGGCAGAACGTGCCACGGACCGATGCTCAGCCGCCCCTCCCCGATCAGCCGCCGCAGATCGCCCTCGCGCTCCGGGCGAATGTCCAGGTAATCGCCGAGGATGATCGTCTGACCGTCGAGCAGAAAATAGCGATAGTCCGGGTTGCTCAACATCATGTCGAGCAGACGATCCATGACCTCGATCAGTTGGAAGCGGAATTCCTGAAACGGGCGATACCACTCGCGATCCCAGTGCGTGTGCGAAACGACGGTGATCTCGTAGGGCGGGTTAGCGGTCATCGGTTCGGTAAGCCTTGCGGTCGCTGCCGGATACAAGGCGCCGCGCGTCCAGTCCACGCGCGGCACGTCAAAGCTCTAAAATGGCGTTCGATACGCCTGAAACGCTACTCCGTGATCGCCAGCGGCGCGAACGCCCGCTGGTAAATGGCGGAAATCCAGTCGCGGAACAGCCGACCGGCTGGCGCATACGTTCCCGGCTCGTCGGAATCCTCTGCAAGCGGCTCGCCCGAAAGCATGCTCACGCGCTCATTGGACGGTGACGGGTAAACGATGGACGCGAGGGCGACGTAGCGGTCGGTCGCCTCGCTGTACACCACCGATGGCTCGCCAGCCGCGCCGCCGTACAGCGTCATCAGGGAGTCGGGATCGTCGCGCTGTGGGTGGCGGAAGGCGGCGAGACGGCGCGTCATCTCCTCCGCGGCGGCAAGCGCGTCGGCTTCCTCGTCGTAGACCATTGCCGCCAGCGCCACCTGATTTTCGCCTTCCTGCCGGTCGGCGAGCACCACGAGGTTATACGCGGGCAAGGGTTCAAATTCGCGCACGGCTTGCGGCGTGAGCATATCCTCGGTGACTTCGAGCGTGGCTCCCGGCTGCAACATCAGCGCCATCACGTCCGGCGGCAGGATGCCGACGTCGAGCGGCGAAAAGAACTGCGCCTGCACGAGCAAGCCCTCGCCCGCCGTAATCGCTTCCGCCGCCGCGACGAAGTTATCCCGGTCGAGCACCGACCGTTCCTCGCCCAGCGCCGACGCAATCATCGCATCCACCAGCGCGTCGTCGGCTGAATTGAGCAGCAGGTCTTCGACCAGCGCGATGCGTTCGCGGCGTCCGAGGTCGCCGCCGAAGGGATTGGCGGGGTCGCGGTTCCTCAGATCCTGCCGGAAACCCTCTCCGCCGTCGGCGCTACGTAACAGGGTCGCGCCGTTCGCATCGACCACTTCATAATCGCGGGCGACGAAGGCATCGATAATGGCGTCGTCGTCAAAATCACCCTGAAGGACGACAATGCGGGACGGCGGCTCCCCGGCGACGAGCGACCGGTCGACGTCGAAAAGATCGAAGCCCACCAGCGGCGGCATTTCCTGTGCGCGCTGGAACACGCGCGTCATCCCCTCCCAGCCGGACGTCATGCGTACCGTGTTGGCGAGCCAGAGATTAGCGGCAGGGTCTTCCGCGTCGCGCGCGGCGAGCAAATCGGCGTAGCGCTCGTAGGTCGGCACGCCCTCGCGCGCCTGTTCCAGAGCGCGGTGATCGAGGTAGCTAAACCACGGAACGCCTGCGTAGCTTTCGGTCACGTCGGGTATTGCGCGCATCATTTCAAGGAGCGGGTGCGCCTCTTCTGTTTTGGTCTCCTGCGCGGCAAGCGGTAACCACGCCAGCAGGCATACCAGAGCGGCAGTCAACAGGCTGACGCCGGGTCGTATCATGAATAGCCCCTTTTTGCATTCCGACTCTCCTTACTTTAACGAGCGCGCGCGCCGTCGGCAAGGCGCGTCACGGCGGTTGTGCTAACATGGGAGCGGAGGTTATCGATGAACCGGTATCGACGCGCGCTCATTTTCGTCGTCCTTTTTCTGGCTGCCACGGCTGTGCCAGCGCAGGAAGCCACGCCGACGCCAACCGCAACGCCGCTGCCTGTGTTCAGCCTGACTCCGGGCAGCGCGGTCGAAGGCACGATTACCGACGCGACGGCGCTGGTGCGCTACAGCTTCGACGCCACGGCGGGGGATGCCGTGTCGATCACGATGACCACGACGTCCGGCGATCTTGACCCGTTTCTAACGATTCTGGGTCCTGATAATGAACTGATCGAACAGGATGATGACGACGGCGGCGGGAGAAACGCGGCGATTGCGACGACGATCAACCGAACCGGGCGCTACGTCGTGGAAGCGGCGCGGTACGCTCAGGGCGGCGCGGACAGCACCGGAACCTTTCGCCTGACGCTCGACATCGCCGGG
>CALMDI010000227.1 GCA_937864975.1 uncultured Chloroflexota bacterium
ATCCCATGAGCGCGCGCGTCGGCAGGATACGGTTCATATACGCGGCGAGCGGCGCCGCTAAGACGCCGCCCACAATCAAGCCCGCCAGCACCTGAAGATGGGTCTCAATCGAAACCGCCGTCAGCAGAGTGATTGATACGGCGAGCGCCACGAAAAATTCGGCGATATTCACGGAACCAATCGACTTGCGTGGGTTATTTCCACGCGCCAGAAGTGTCGATGCGACGATTGGACCCCAGCCACCGCCGCCCACGGCATCGAAAAACCCGCCTGCGACGCCGAGCGGCAGAATATGCGTCGTCACGTGCTTTGGCTGCGGCTGGCGAAATGCCTTGAAGATGATGACCGCACCCATCACAAGAAGATAAACGGCGATAAAGGGTTTGATCGTATCGCCCGGAATTTGGGTCAACACGTAGGCTCCAAGCACGCCACCAAGCACACCGGAAACGAGCAGCTTGCGGAAAAGCGCCCCATCCACGTTTCCCAATTTGAGGTGAGACAAGCCAGAGGCGCCGGTGGTAAAGACCTCTGCCAGGTGGATGCTCGCACTCGTCAACGCGGGCGGAATCCCGAGGCTCATGAGAAAGATGCTCAGGCTCGTCCCGTAACCCATCCCCAGGCTGCCATCGACAAGCTGAGCGGCAAAACCCGCTATCGCGCAGATTACGAATACGTTCAGTTCCACAATGTTGGTCTCCGATCAGGCAGTTGAGCGGACGCACGCGGACGTGCAGGCGAGATGGGTCGCCCTACGCCTGACGTTAAAGTGACCGCCGAACAACAAGGGTAACTAGATCGTGACGGCGGTGGCGGTCGGAATCAGCTCCCGACGTTCGAGGTACGCGAGGATGTGATCCACGCTCTCCTGAACCGTCTCGCCCGCCGTGCGGATAACGAGTTCCGGCTGTTCCGGCGCTTCGTAAGGATCGTCGATGCCCGTGAACTGCTTAAGCTCGCCCGCGAGCGCCTTCTGGTACAAGCCCTTCACGTCGCGCTCGATGCACACTTCGAGCGGCGTATCGACAAACACTTCGATGAAGTTCGTCGTCTCGCGGCGTGCCTTGTCGCGCGCGTCGCGGTATGGGGAAATGAACGAGCAGACGACGCCGACCCCGTTGCGCGACAGCAGTTTGGCGACGAACGTGACACGCTCGATATTTTTGTCGCGGTCTTCCTTGCTGAACCCCAAGTCGCGCGTCAAGCCTTCGCGCACTGTGTCGCCGTCCAGCCGCTCAATCCGCTGACCAATTGCCAGCAGACGCTGCTCCAGCTCCAGCGCGATGGTCGTTTTGCCCGCGCCCGAAAGCCCCGTAAGCCATAAGGTGAACCCGTCATTCCGCTGTGCCAAAACTAGTCTCTCCTCGTGAGAACATGGATACCGCATTCCGATTTACTGCTGTTTGTCCACCGCCCCGCACGCTCGTTGCTGCCGGTCGCTGCCGGCTGCGTGCAGGCTGGCGTGTTGCATCCGATGCTGGGATAGCCCCGGTCGTGGAGCGCATTATAGGGGAGGTCGTGCGCTTGCAGATAGACCCAGATCATGCGCTCCGTCCACGTCGCGAACGGGGACAGCTTGACGTTGCCATATTTCGCGTCCCACGACACGATGGGAACCGCCTTGCGTCCCGACTGGTCGCGCCGCAGTCCTGCAATCCACGCGCGATAGCCGAACAGCGCCGTGTTGAGCGGCGCAACTTTGCGAATCTGGCAGCAGAGATCAGGGTCGCGCTCCCACAGCGCGCTGCCGTGACGCGCCGCCTGCTGCTCGGTCGTCACTTCAGGACGCACGCGCACCAGCCGCAGGTTGAGCCGTCGTTCCAGTTCGTCGATGAGCGCATAGGTTTCGGGGAAAAGAAGTCCGGTATCGAGGGTAATCACGGTCGTGCCGGGGGCAATCTCGCTCAGCATGTGCAGGGTGACGATTCCGGTGGGCTGGAAGCTGGTCACGACGGCGAGATCGTCGCCATAGGTCGCCGCTGCCCACGCCAGAATGCTGGACGGGTCAGACTGCTCGAACTCGGCGTTGAGTTGATCGAATCGGTCTTCATACACTGTGGCGGCGACCGCGCTCATGCTTAATCTCCCGTCCTGTGATCGTCTGCGCGTGTTTTCGGTGTCGCACGTGGAGCGCTTATAAAAAACGCCCCGGATGTGCGGTCCGGGGCGTCCTGGAGCAAACTGGCTGCTGTTCAGGCGTGCCTAACCGAACCCGTTTCGTGGGACAGATCGCAACACATACAACAGACCATCGGAATCATCATTTTGGTTCCAAAGAAAAAGCCCCGGTGTAGACCGGGGCTGCTTCTCACAAATTCACCAACACGTTACAGGCAGCGCGCGCTCCGGCTACGACCCAGGGGTCAAAGTCTCACAACACATACAACACATGCGCGCAAAAGCCAGCATCATCACTCGCTGTCTCTAAAGTTCTTGTCCAATCATAGCCCGATTTGGCGTTCTGTCAAACAGCAAAATGGACGAACATCCGCCAGCAACCTGCACAAGTGAGCGCCGCTACTGCGACCAATAAGTCGGCGCGCGGTCCCAACGATGAGACCGAAGCTCCGCCATCAGGACGTCGGGTA